>CANSQL010000018.1 GCA_947649125.1 uncultured Erysipelotrichaceae bacterium
TAGTAAGATCGTCCGAGTATTGTTCATTGACTACCTTGATCGTATACTTCCCTTTCGCAAGTCCCAGATTCTTTAAATTCAATTCATAATCATGTAATCCGTCTATTGTTTGAGACAAAGGACTGTATTTGATAAACTTCCCGCCTTCATTAAATATCAAGGCAGAGATCGTATTGGTTCCGTAGCTGTCGCTGCCGCTGTTTCCGTCAACGCTCAGTTTGATTGTTTCATCCTTTTCAACTTTAGCAGGAACTGATTTAGGCAGATTTTGTTTGGTGTAGATGCTTTCATCATTAAATTTGATATCATCAAATAATACACGCATCGAATCATTATTGATACGAAGCTTTAAGTTTTCCTTTGATTCATAAGTACCGTATGTCGTTATCGGAGTATTGATATCTACCGAACCGTTTCCTTGTACGGTAGGTTGTGATAAGGCGAATACCACCTTGTCCAATTTATCTTGGTCGAATTCGATGGAGGCTCGTGTTCCGGCTTTTGTGCTATCAACTTGTTCTACCAAAAATGCCCCGGACGCAGGGTTCCAATAAAACACAGTTACATAATTAGGAGTTTTCCCAAACCAAGCACTATGTCGTGTTGTTGCATATTTGGGCTGAGTTCCGTCGGTTACAAATCCGGAAGTTATTTCACCTAGATATGCACTGTTCGGCTCTACACTCACTCTGCTCAATATCGAAGCATCTCCATAATAAGCTGCATCACTTAGTCCAGCCACCTCTTCATTTTGAGCAAAAATAATAGGGTACGCAACCTTTGATCCCTCTGCCTCTACCACTACATGATCACCGGCATTTGTTTCTGTTACGCTGACCCCATATTCATAAGTCGCTTTTGCCATCTGTACAATATAGGTTCCATACGCTTTATTCCTGTTAGCTAAGGTTCCGAAAGTGTATTTAGTCCAAGCCGAAGGAAATGAGTTTTTTGATCTTACCCTATCAATATTAAACCTTGTATCGATATAATAGTAACTATTTACTGTCGGATCGTTCATTAAGCTTTCATAAAATTCGGTACTTCGCTTAGCCACGATTTCCATATCATGGCCGTTGCTTGCCAAGCGAGCGTTAAATTCATCTAAAACTCTTGCCTGATTCGTTTGATCGATTGTATGATCCTGCGGTTTGATTGTAATATTGCCTGAAGCATCAATACCATCGATGAAAAAAAGCTCAGGCTCATTTGAAATTAACTTTGTGGAATTCGCTTTCCATGAATTATTATTCGGAAATTTATCAAGTAATACCCATCCGACATTTTCTCCTTCTAAGTTTTTTGTACCTAAATAAATACGGTCTCCTTCTGAAAGTGAACCTATTTTTCCGTAAACCGATCCGCCGATACCGGAGCCTGAAGCATCCATTTTATAATTCATCGTATATCCGATATATCCTACCGATAACATCATAGTTAATGCGATAAAGCCTGTCATAAGTTTTTTCCACATAGCTGTTTCCCTTCCTTCTCTTATGTCTACAAAGGTAGACTTTAAGAAATAGGGTAAAAAGCGGCAAAACTGTATGCTTTAAAAAGAAAAAACATATATTTCTGCATCAGAAATATATGTCTATAATTGTCTGCTTTAAGAAATACAAATATTATAATTTGTATGTTTCTTTTATTTTTAATCCAAATCCGCAAAACTCATATTATAGAGTGTACTTGATTCGCATTTGTTCGCACCGCTGCATAAAAATTCCTCACAAATTATTAAAGCCTCGCTTTTAATTATCAATGAATACCCGCAGCTGCACAGACAATAAAAAAGACAGATAATGAATACATATCACGTCAACACTATCGATTCACTAAGCTGTCCGTTATCAAATACATCGCTTTTCATTCAAATACTAAAACCCGCACTGGCTTACCGGCTCTAATTCCTCCAGTAATTCCATATGCTTGCCCAATTCCTCAATCAGATCAACATAACGCATAAAACAGATTTCATCATTCTCTGTATAAGCCGCAAAATAAATATCACGTGAATCATAAACAATATCATGCGGATGCTTCTTTACCAATACACAAGGTACCGATACCTTATATCTTGTTTTATTGCCGTTGATACTGCGATCCTCATACGCATATTCCGTACTGATATAAACATCATGATCCAACCAATCCACGCGGTATCGTCCTGTCTTTTTCCCCTTTAAATAAATATCGGACGGCTCTGATAAAATTGCTTTATCGGGAAACTGCTTCTGTGCTGCCGCCAAAACCTGTTCATCGCTTAACGCTGTTATTCGCATACTATCACTCCTGTTATAATTATAGCACAATTCATATCCGATACTGCGCCTACTTTACTACAATCACATAATTATCCATATTAAATTGAAATTTTTTCCATAAGTAAGAGTTATACTATTATTAGGTAAGGTAAAAACCTTACCACCTTTCTCCCTCTAAGTTTTCAAACTTTCTATCCTTTTCTCATTTTAGGCACGACCTAATAATGAAAAAAAAGAGCTCACTGTAAAAGGTGAGTTCTTTTTTATCCTCAGCATACATACAAATACACTCATCAATCCCCTGTTCAAAAGAACCGATGAAATAATAAAAATAAAAACAACCGCAATGATTTACGATTGTTTCCTATCAGCATTATTCCGCTTTAGGCAAAAAGCCGTATTTATCGATTTTATCCTTAAATGTATCATAAGAAACGGCACCGGTAAACATTCCCTTAATCACGCCTTCCTTGATGAAATACACTGTCGGAGTACCGGCAACGACACCGATATACTGTTCCAGCTTTTCATACTCAGGATAAGTTTTTCGCTTTGTGCTGTCATCGATTACCGGGTCCTCATCATCCATATATACCTCGGTGATACGAATATCATAATTCTTTACAATTTCCTCCATAACGCCGTTAAATTCCTCACAGGCACTGCAGTCACCCTTGCCTACGACCAATATGATATCATCCTTGCTTTCCAATGCCGAAATCGCATCCTCGGCAGAGGAATGTACAACACCGGTTTTTGACGGGAAGCATCCGGCTAATACACTCATACATAACAGTATCGCTAAGATTTTTTTCATCACTGAATTCACTCCTATCTGAAACTCTCTATTTATAATACAACATTTTTCATAAGATTTCAAAGGTTACAGGTAATAAATTCAAAAAAAGCTTTTTGCACAAGGCAAAATGTTGCGCTGAGTCAGTGAAAAATTATTCTTTACTACTCTTTTTTATTATCAGACAGATAAGGTGTAAGCTGCGGTACCTTACCGTTTACTACCTGTACAACAATCGGAATCTCGGTGCTTGTCTCCATTTCCGAGGTAGAGAGAATCGTGATGATCTGAGTTTTGACACTGATTTTGATATAGACCTTCACCAATGTATTATTGATACCGTAGGGTGCGGAATCCACCTTGATTTCCCCTGTGACATCATTCAAAAGCTTTAAGCGAATCGGAATACGCGGACCTGAATTCGCGAGAAACGGGATTTTCGTCAACAGACCGATCGGACATTCATAAACGACACCGTTCTTGAAATAGATTTCCTCTCCCTCTTGACGGCCTTCTCCTGTTTCCTCTTGTTCTAAGCTTGTATCGATCGTATTCAAAGCCATATAAAGAATCTGATTCAAGCGATAGGAATCATACGAAATCGATGCGATTGAGCCATCGGGTAAGGTGGTCGTTTGAATGAGAGTATCGGGATCATATTCCAAATCTGCCAAAACCGATTGTGTGATATTATTGATCGCAAAGATGACATTCTGTTTGGCGATTGCCTGCAGTCTCGGCTCTACGTATTCATTTAATGAGCGAATCCACATGATAAAAAGAACGCAGAAGCAGCCAAGCGCTAATATAATACGGTTGCGAAGCCAATGCCTGCCCTTACCTTTCACTTTCACAAAGCAGCAGCGCCTCTTTTCCGTTCATCATCAATGTTACTCCATGAGCCTTGGCGGCCTCATTCATGGCGATAACCCGTGCATTCAGCATCGAATCAAAGCCATGGCGATATTCTGTGATTATGACCGCAATATCGACATCCTTTTCAAAATACTGAATCTGAAACATATTCTGTGCCAATATCGTTTTTGTAGTAACGATCATATAAGACGGATAACCGGGTAAATGCAGATGTATTCCGATAAATGATTTTTTAGCTACACAAATACGCTTTACTTCAACCATACGACAAACTCCTCCATACTACAGTGTATTAAGAAGGCGTCTGTTTGTGACAAAAAAACTGTGCATTCACACAGCTTTTATATCTTATTCAATTCATCTAAGCCGGCAAAGGTATTACCGTCGGCAATAATCACAAGATGATCGCAGGCATCAATGATATAATCTGCATCGGGAGCGAGCGAAAGCTTTTGATCCTGAGGACGGCGTATTCCGAGCACATTGATACCGAAGCGACGTCGTGCATCCAGCTCACGAAGGCTTTTTCCTACCCATGAGAACGGTGCTTCAATTTCCACCATACTGTACTCACTGTCAATATCGATCATTTCAACGATATTATTGCTTAACAGGCTTTTCGCAACCTGCTTGCCCATTTCCTTTTCGGGACGAACGATGCGATCGGCACCTACGGTCGTAAATATCTGCATATAGCGCTTATTCTTGGCCTTAGCTACGATATAAGGCACACCGAGCTCCTTTAGATTGATGATAGCCAAAACGGTTTCCTCTAAGTGATTTCCCATTCCGACGATCGCTACATCACAATCGCCGACACCCGAGGAGCGAAGCTGATCTAAATCGGTGATATCACACTGCATCGCCTGTGTCACCATATCAGCGATGCGATTTACACACTTGATATCCACATCAAGAGCCAATACCTCACAATCATACAAGCTTAAGGTTTTGGCGACAGATGAGCCGAATACACCTAAGCCCAATACCGCATATTGTTTTCTTGTCGTTTTTGAAATTTTCATAATGATTCCTCTCTATCAGACTGTCAGCCGACGATGATGCTGCCGTTTGGATACACTACACTGTTGCTTGAGGCCTTGCCGTGATGTGAAACAAGCGAAAGCACCAGTGTCATAATTCCGATTCGACCGATAAACATCAACAGAATAATGATAATCTTGCCGCCGAGCGTCAAAGAACCGGTAATCCCTAAGGTCAAGCCCACCGTCGCCATTGCGCTTACGGCTTCAAATGCCAATTCGATAAAATCATGACGCTCTATGATACACAACAGAAAGATTCCTATAATCAGTGTGATTAAATTGATAAAGAATATTCCCATCGCACGAATAATTATATCCTTGGAAATCGTGCGCTTGAATATGACCGTATGTACTCTGCCGCGCAGATTGGATATGATATAGATAAACAATACCGCAAGTGTTGTCGTTTTGATACCGCCTGCCGTTCCTCCCGGACTGCCGCCGATAAACATGATGATAATCATCAGAAATTTGCTGGCTAACGTCAAGGAGCCGTAATCAACACTCGCAAAGCCTGCGGTTCTCAGCGTAACCGATTCAAACAGTGAGCTCATGCCCTTTTCCCACCACGCAAACGGACCCAGTGTACCGGGATTGTCCCATTCAAGGAAAAAGATGATACCGGCGGTCATAAAAATCAGAAGCAGTGTCATTGCCAATACGATGCGCGTATGTATGCTTAACGATTTACGAAAGCGATCGAGCTTCAGCTCCTTTTTCAGCAGCAGCTTCACCTTGTCACGCAGATCAAACCAAACCGCAAAGCCCAAGCCGCCTAATACAATCAGCGCCATGATCGTAAACATCACCAACGGATCATGCGCATAATCCATAAGACTTACACTGCCCAATATATCAAAGCCGGCATTACAGAACGCCGAAACAGCGATAAACATTGCCTTGAAGCCGCCTGATAAAAATCCGTATTCAGGCACAAAACGAAGCGCCAGAAGCAACATCCCGCTTCCTTCAAACAACAGCGTATATTTCAATATATCCATTAAAAAGCGATGCATATTAAATACCTGTTCCTGATTCAGCATTTCCTTCATAGCGATTTTTTCGTGCATCGATAAGCGACTTTTTAACAGCAGAATAAACACTGCCATCAATGTCATCAATCCAAGACCGCCGATCTGAATCAGCAGCATAATCACCGCTTGTCCGAAAATCGAGAATTCATTTGCCGTAACATCGACCACAAGTCCCGTCACACAGGTTGCACTCGTTGCGGTAAACAAGGAATCAATAAACGGATAGAATTGATGATCCTGATGTGATATCGGCAGCATTAATAAGACAGTGCCCATTAATATTACCAATAAAAAGCTGACAGCTATTTTCTGTGCAGTTGAAAATCGCTTAAAATTCAACACAGAATGGATATAATTAACCATCTTTTACCTTCTTTTCTGTTTCTGATCAAGCTTCTTTTTCAAGAAGCTTAAGATACCTCTATTTTACACGTTTTATATAATTAATCAATGCCAAATCAATAAAAATTTATAAAAATGGCTTAAGCAATAAAAAACATCCGATTCTTATCAAATCAGATGTCATTTATAAATGGTGGTTCCTCCCGGAATTGAACCGGGGACACAAGGATTTTCAGTCCTTTGCTCTACCGACTGAGCTAAGGAACCATTTGGTTGCGGGGGAAGGATTTGAACCAACGGCCTCCGGGTTATGAGCCCGACGAGCTACCAGACTGCTCTACCCCGCGATGTATAAATATAACGGTAATTCTTGAAAATGGCGGAGGAACTGGGATTCGAACCCAGGCGCCGGTTTCCCGACCTACCGGTTTTCAAGACCGGACCCTTCAACCACTTGGGTATTCCTCCATATATCGGAAGTTAATAATGGTGGACCCTGTAGGACTCGAACCTACGACCCACCGGTTATGAGCCGGATGCTCTGACCAACTGAGCTAAGGGTCCTCATTAGCAAAGATGGTGGCTGGGGTGGGACTCGAACCCACGACCTTCCGGGTATGAACCGGATGCTCTAGCCAGCTAAGCTACCCAGCCATTTTTCTAAATGGTCGGGATGACAGGATTTGAACCTGCGACCCCTTGATCCCAAATCAAGTGCACTACCAAGCTGTGCTACATCCCGATAGAATGGCGCGCCCAGTAGGAATCGAACCCGCAACCTTTTGATCCGTAGTCAAACGCTCTATCCAGTTGAGCTATGGGCGCACATCATCACGCTTTATCAGCGCCTATTAATAATAACAAATACTCCTCAATTATGCAAGCCTTTTTTCATTTTTTTATTAAATTTTAAATCCTCTTTCCCAAGATGCGTGCTCAACGACTTATAAAACAGGGAAAACAGACCGTTTTTTCACGCATAAAAATGCTTATCGGGAAACGATAAAAGAAAAAAGCGCTAATCAGATAAGCGCTCTTTATCCTTTTTCAGCTTAATTACCTTTTGTCTTGAGAATTCTTCACGTTCCTTTTCCTCAAGTGCATCGGCAATAAATTTAATATTATACTCAAAATCAGGTATTACGATATTCTTTAACGCATTTGCGCGCTTTTGTGCCTTACGAATCGCATTAGCTAAGCGATAAACCGCATTATCGATTTCCGCAAGCGTTACCGTCAAAAGCTTTACCTCATGAAAACATCGATACGCATAATCAAGCTTTGAATTTCCTCTTGCCAAGCCGTAGGTCAATTCCAGTGAGCCTTGTTCATATTTCAGCTTCGGAATTTCAACACCCATAACGCTGCGATATGTCACAAACAGATTGTTGTCTACGGGAACCGCCTCAACGATATCATTGATTACACCGAGACTCATATTAGCCTGCTGAAGCGCAAAATAAGCACGTTGATAGGCGGCTGTGATTTCATCACGCAAAAGGCGTACATCATCTAACAGGCTCATCATCTCTCTTGTCAGGATATTCCGCTTTCGATCCATCAGCTCATAGCCTGTTTTAGCTAAATTATGCGACTTTTTCATCGCAATCAAATTGCCCTTTGTCGGAAAGACCTGTTTAGCCATGATTAAGCCTCATTTCCGGCAAGCTCTTTGATAACGGCAGCCTGTTTGATATGAAAACGCTTGACTGCTTGTTCATGATGATAAAATTCATCCAGCACCTCATCATCAACACGATCCAATTCCTCACGCGGCAGTACCGATAATAAGTCCCAGCCTAAGTCTAAGGTCTCCTCAATGCTGCGGTTTTCCTGAAAGCCTTGATTTAAGAAATGCTCCTCAAATAAAGAACCGAATTCCATATAGCGCTTATCCGTATCACTGAGCTCATCCTCACCGATAACCGAGGCAAGGGAGCGAGCGTCCTGAACCTTCGCATATGCCGCAAA
Source organism: uncultured Erysipelotrichaceae bacterium (assembly GCA_947649125.1). GTDB lineage: Bacteria > Bacillota_I > Bacilli_A > Erysipelotrichales > Erysipelotrichaceae > C-19. Next base: position 8,330 of record CANSQL010000018.1, read on the forward strand.
CAGCTGATTGCTGAGTGCGGAATGATCCTTGCGGGTATAACCCTCACCGATGCCGTCCTTCATCAAACGAGACAGCGACGGCAATACGCCGACCGGCGGATAAACACCGGTTTGGTTCAGATTGCGGTCCAGAACGATCTGTCCTTCTGTAATATAACCGGTCAAATCGGGAATCGGATGCGTGATATCATCGTTCGGCATCGTTAAGATCGGTATCTGTGTGACACTTCCCTTTGCGCCCTGAATAATTCCGGCACGCTCATAAAGTGAAGCCAAATCCGAGTATAAGTAGCCCGGATATCCTTTACGTCCCGGAATTTCTCCCTTACTGCTGGAGAATTCACGCAAAGCCTCACAATAAGAGGTAATATCGGTTAATATAACCAAGATGTGCATATCATGCTCATACGCTAAATACTCAGCTGCCGTTAATGCACAGCGCGGCGTTAAAGTACGCTCAATGATCGGATCGTTGCTTAAATTGATAAACATCACGACCTTATCCATGACACCTGCTTCTTCAAAGCTGCGGCGGAAATAATCGGCAACATCGTTTTTTACACCCATTGCGGCAAATACGATACCGAAGTTTTTTCCGTCACCCTCTGAGATTCGCGCCTGCTTGACAAGCTGTACGGCAAGCTCGTTGTGCGGCATACCGGAGCCTGAAAAAATCGGCAGCTTCTGTCCGCGAATCAAGGTCGTCAAGGCATCGATGCTTGAAATTCCGGTATTGATATAATTTCGCGGATATACACGTGCGACTGGATTCAACGGACTGCCGTTGATATCCATGCTTTTTTCCGCATAAATATCGCCTAAGCCGTCAATCGGACGTCCCGAGCCGTTAAACACACGACCTAAAAGCTCTTTAGATAAAGGAAGCTCCATTGCCTTGCCCGTAAACAAAGTCTTTGTATTCGTCAAGGAAATACCGTTGGTTCCTTCAAATACCTGAATGACAGCGCGTTTTCCTTCCAGCTGTACGACACGACCTAAGCGTTTTTCACCATTATCTAAATGAAGCTCGACCATTTCCTCATAATGTACATCATCGACATCATCTAAGAAAATAAGCGGTCCGCTGATTTCACTTAAGCCTAAATACTGTATCCCCATACAATTCCCTCCTTTCTATTCAATCTGTGACAATGCCTCATCAATCATCGGCATATACGTATCTAATAATTCGATATTGTTGTTTGGTACATCGTATTTCATTTTGATTACCTTATCAAACACACCGGTTTGTAAAATCAAGCTCATCGGCTTGCCTTGTGCCAATACCTGTTTACTTTGCTTATATAAATATAAGATGACGTCCATCATTTTCATCTGCTTCGCCAAAGGAACATACGTATCCTCCGCATGGAACGCATTTTGTTGGAGATAGCCGACACGAATCACTTTGCTGATTTCAATGACCAGCTTTTGATCATCAGGCAATACGTCGCTTCCGATCAGCTTTACGATTTCCATCAGCTTTGTTTCCTCAGCCAAAAGTGCGGTAAGCTGCTGACGATTGCTCATAAAGCGAGAATCGACATTGCGCATATACCAACGGCTTAAGTCATTCACATATTCCGAATAAGATTCATTCCAGTTAATCGCAAAATAATGACGGGCATAGGCCAACTGCTTATCCAGGGCCCAGAAGCAGCGCACAAAGCGCTTGGTATTTTGCGTAACCGGTTCACTGAAGTCTGCACCCTGCGGTGATACGGCACCGATAATCGATACTGAGCCTTCCGCACCGTTTAATGTTTTCATATAGCCTGCACGCTCATAAAACTGTGAGATACGAGACGGCAGATAGGCAGGAAAGCCCTCCTCTGCCGGCATTTCCTCCAAACGACCGCTGATTTCACGCAGTGCTTCCGCCCAACGTGAGGTAGAGTCAGCCATGATCGCCACATGATAGCCCATATCACGATAATACTCTGCCAGGGTCAAGCCGGTATAAATGCTTGCTTCACGTGCCGCAACCGGCATATTTGAGGTATTCGCAATCAATACCGTTCGATCGGTCAGCGGCTTTTGTGATTTCGGGTCCACAAGCTCTGAGAATTCCTCTAATACCTGCGTCATCTCATTACCGCGTTCACCGCAGCCGACATAAACGATAATATCGGCATCACACCATTTCGCAAGCTGATGCTGAGTCATCGTTTTGCCGGTCCCGAATCCGCCCGGAATCGCCGCAGTTCCGCCCTTTGCGATCGGAAACAGCGTATCGAAAATTCGCTGGCCGGTCACAAGCGGAATGGAGATCGGCAAACGCTCTTTGACCGGACGTGCTGTTTTGATCGGCCATTTTTGGCACAGGCTCAACCCGACGATTTCCCCGTTATCCAAGCGCAGCTTTACGACTTCATCATGAATGCGATAAGCACCGTTTTCACTTACCCAAACGACTTCACCGCTCATATGCGGCGGCACCATTAAACGATGCTCAATCAAATCCGTTTCGGGAACGGTCGCATAAATCTGTCCGCCTGTCAAGAGCTCATTGACCTTTACCTGAATATTGACCTGCCAAAGCGCTTCCTCATCTAACGGCGCAACGGCACTTCCGATTTCAATAAAGGCGCCGCTTTCCTTTGAAATCGCACGCAGCGGGCGCTCGATTCCGTCAAAGATATTACGCAGTATTCCGGGTCCCAAGGTAACCTGAATCGGTTGATGACTGGCATAGACAGGCTCACCGGGCATCAGACCCGTAGTTGACTCATAGACCTGAATCGTCGTCAGTTCTTTACTGATTGAGATGACCTCACCCATCAGTCTTTTATGTCCGACATAGACCATTTCCAGCATTGAAAATTCAACTGCGTTTTTTACTGTAACTACCGGTCCGTTTATTGAATAAATAACATTTTCATTCACATTATCACCTCACAAGCTTCGTTTGCACAAGATATTTGCGCTCACTGTCAGCTTATCCTTTGTATTCAATCCTTAAGCATATCATCGATACTTCGATATCTTATTATGCAATCGTTAAAGCAGAGGTCTGTAAAAAGTCCTTACGTGCTTCAATCAAAGCACTGTCTAAGGTTTCATCGATCGCTCTTTCCTTATCCTTCAGCACAAGGCGAAAGCCGCCTAAGACAATATCATCAACGATTTCACCTGTCGCATGATTTCCGAGTATGCACAAAAGCTCCTTCATCAGCACTTCATCATCTTGACCGAGCTGTAAAACAAGTGTTCCGTCCATATTCGTATAAGCGCTGATTTTTTCGGTAATCAGCTGTTGATACCGCTTATCCTTATGAAACTGCATCAGCTGCTGCTTCACCGCTTCAAACAGCTCCTCAACCATTAAGGAGCGCTCTGTCATTAAGCGGCGATGATTCTCATCGTTGATATGACTCATGGCAACCGCATGGCGGGCACTCAGATCCTGTGCCTCTTGTTCAAACCAAAGCTTTGCCGCCTCTTGTGCGCCTTCATTGATTTCCTGTTCCGTGCGCAAGCGAATTTCCTTCATCTCACGCTGTGCTTCGGCAATTTCTGCCTCTGAGATTGCCGTTATTTCCGATTGAAAACATTTTAAAAGCTCTTCCTTTGTAATCATGCCTTCACTCCTTACAATTTCACGCCGATTGCTTCGCTCACATAGCGATCAATCGTTTCGCCTACCTTCGCCGAGCCGTGACGATCGGGAATTTCCACAATCAAAGGCTTCGGCTGCTTTAATTTCAGCTCTGATATAATTTCGGGACAGGTCTGAATCAGCTTCGTTGTCATTAAGATAACAGCGATATCGGAACGCTTCATCGCCTGATTCAGCTCCCTTAATACCTCGTCTCGCTCATGGATCACAATGCCCTCGATACCCGCAAGACGCATTCCCATCTGCGTATCGATATTATCGCTGAGCAGAAAAAATTTCATAACGCTCCTATAGCTTGATCATGATGATCAAAATAGAAATAATCAAACCGTAAATCGCAACACCCTCGCCCAATGCAACGAAAATCAAGGACTTACCGAAGTTCTTATCGTTTTCGGAGAAGGCACCGATCGCAGCCGGAGCCGCAGCCGCAACCGCAATACCGGCTCCTAACGCTGACATACCTGTCGCAAGCGCAGCGGCAATAAAGCCAAGACCCTGCGCGATAGAGCCGTTCATCTGATTCACAGCCTCTCCTTCACCGCCGGCCGCTAATGCCGTAGCACCGTTGATGTTGAAAATCAAAGCACCGGCCAAAATCACAAAGAACAGTGCGATATGGGTAATTACACGAAGCTTTGCGCTTTTTGCGCTTGTTTTACCGCGAAACACATTCACAAGCGGTAAGCTGATTAAAACGATCAATACTAACGGTAATAATAATTCAAATGTATTCAACATGATTCTTTCCTCCTACTCCATGTTTTTTAATGATTGAAATGCAATGCCGTCACCGCTGAAGTAACGGGAGAACATTTCATAAAATTCTAAACGCAATACTTGGATCCCTACGATCATGCCCTCTAAGCACATAACGAACAGATTTCCGAAAATCGCCACTGCGATGCTTCCGGCGCCGCTTACCATTTCCATCAACAGCGTAACGACAAGCATCATACCGGCATGTGACAATACGAAGCCGCCGACACGCAGATAAGAAATCGTATTTGTGATAAAGGACAGACAAACCTCAAACAGCTCAAAGAAGCTTTGCGTAAAGAAGCCGCCGAAGCCGTCCGGGAACATCGGTTTTCCTTTGACCTTATGCTCAATCGGCTCCTTTAGGAAAATCAGCAACAGCGGTAAGACGATAAGCGCCAGTACATAAAGCTTAGAGAATACCGCAATACCGAAGCCGAATTGTGCCGCAGCACCGCCTAAAAAGGCGATATAGAACACAATACCGGCAATGCCGTTTTGTGAGAGAAGCAGCTCGCACCAATCCTTATGCTTGATTTGAATATACATATTGATCGACATGCTTAATACGATCAATACTGCACCGATCGCTATGGCACAGATCAACAGCGGCATAATGAAGTCGCTTCCCATTACCTCAATCGGTTTTTCCTCTAAATGAAACAGGGATTGATACAGCGGATCAAGCAGATGCTCATCTCCGAATACCGAGCCGTATACAAAGCCGAACAGGGTCGATGAGATACCGATTCTGATGCCGATTTCACCCAGCTTCATATGCTTTAGTTTCGCCGCCAGCCAACCGACCAAAATCAATACTAAGCCCTGACCGACATCACCGAACATGATACCGAACAGCAGTGTATAGGTAAGTGCCACAAACGGTGTCGGATCAATATCCTCATAATTGGGCAGACCGTACATTTCCACAAACATGGAAAACGGACGGGTAAACCAGCTGTTTTTCAGCTTTGTCGGCGGTGTAAAGCGTCGATCGCTGTACGCAGGTCTTGCCGCAATTTCAACATCCTTGATGTCCGCAAAGACTGCTTCGATTTTTTTTACATCATCACTGGCCGCAAAGCCGGTAATCGTGAAACGCTCACCGAGTCCGACTACATATTTACGCGCTTCAAATGTATTTTCCAAAAACAACAGCCTTCCCTTGATTACCTGTAATCGCCCTTGACATGCTTGAATCATATCATCTCGCTCTTTTTCTATCGAAGCCAACTGCTGATAGTCGCTTTCGATTTCTGCCTTTAGGTTTTCCTCTGCCTTTTCCGGTGTATCATGAACAAAATCCGGAATACGAATTCGTTCAAAATACAGTGATGACAGAATATTATCAACCTCACGCTCATATTTCGGCGTGGACAGTACCATACACCAGCTGTAGGAGCTATCCTCTTTAAACGAACGAAATACAAACGGCTGATTTCCGTAATACTGCAGCTTATCCACACTGTCAAGCGGCAAACGTCCGAAGCGCACATTGACATATTTACAGGAGAAGATATCATCTAAGGAAATATCCATGCCTTCAATATTCTCCACTTGAGTCAGCGCATCCTTATTCGCCTGTATCACACCTTCAAGCTCTCTTTTTACTTCCTCTATTTCCTCACGCTTGCGCTCTAATTGTTCCATATAAGCGCTCATTTCATTTAAATCACACTTCCGGTCCTTGATGAATTCATTGTTGAGCGAAAGCCCTAAATTCACTTCAAGGTCCTTTAAGCGTGACAGAAGCTCACAATACGGATCCTCCTCCTGCAGCGTGGTAACACCATGCACACTTTCCGCAATCTTTGTCGCCGGCTCAGGATGAAAGCAGTCCAGCTCTACAAAGCGTAACAGCACTTCATCCAGCTTGGCTCGGTCGGAAGTGATATTTACTAAATTCATTTTTGCGATTGCCACTTATGCCCCTCCTTTACTCTCGATCATATATCAGCATCGTCATTATTTCCTCAGGCGCAACCTGATAACGAACACCCTCGATAATATTTATTAAATTCTCGATTTCCCGCTCAGCCGTAAGCTGATATGCGGTATATACGATAGCCGGTGAACTGTCATAATGAAGATGGCGCTTTGCCAAATGATACTTGATTTGATCGGCATAATATTCAATATACACGTAATCCTTGTCATCGGTATGAAGATGATAAGGACTGTGCTCCAACAGCTTTAAAAATGCTTCCGCATCGCTGCAGCTCAGCATTTCATTCAGCTTGGCCTTCGGTATAGAGCCTTCACATTCCGTAAGTGATGCCCGTATTTCCTGTTCGCTCGCATGAAAGAATTTCTTAAAGCGGTATATTTTAGTGATATTATCAAGCTCTGTTCTTGTCGACCACATTTGCTTCAGCGTTTTTTTACTTTTTCCGCGAAACACCTGATCGATCGTTTCCGCAACATAGCTCATATAATATGCCTGTAATGCAGCTTCACAGCCCGTATAGTCAAAATCATCTTTTGCATTTATATAAGGCGCCAGTAATTCTGCATACTGACTGTTGCTTAAGCCTTGAATCAATTCCTCTAAGCTTTGGACTGCAGCCAGCTTTTTCGTATCAAGCTTGGTATATCTTGTTAAAACGGTAGGAAAATCACTTAATTTATGAGTGAAATCCTTAGAGAGAATCATGCGTATTCTTGCCAAAATCTGTTCGATTTCAAACTCCTTCAGTGCCGCAAGATAATATTGCCGCTGCTTACCGTCGACATAGCGGACAAGCTTATCTAAGCGCCGATATAAATCCATGCGCAGTAAATGCTCCAGCTGACCGCGGTGAATCGTAGCCTCATGAACATCCTTCAGCGTTTCCGCAAAGCCTGTTTCATTTTTTAATACCTGCGTAAGCTCCGCAACACTTCGTTTACGAATCAATTCCTCATATTGAGCAGGCTTGATTCTTCTTCCGTACATCGCCTTTGCCTTCGCACTGATTGCTCCTGACGATGATAGCATCTCATCCGCCTCCCTTCTGACGATAAAAAACGCTATTCATGAATACAGCGTTCTACGATATCCTTCAGCCAAGCCTCCTTAGAAGCGTTGTATTTATCCTGCAGCTTTTTGAATGATGCGGCATATTCCGCTTCACTTTTTGCCTTTGCGCTCGCAAGCTCAACCTCATATTGTTCAGACAATGCGACAAGGCGCTGCTTGGCCTCCTCCATCGTATTTGCCTCGATTTGTTTTTTGGACAGCTCGGCTTGTTTTTTCACATCGCTGCGGGCCTGCTTCGCCTGTTCAACCTTTTTGCGGGCAGCCATATCCATAGCGATGATTTCCTTTACCAACGGTTCCATCCTATCGCTCCTTTGTATCAATTTATCACTCGGTTAGTATAAATCTTTTTACGGTCGTTTTCAATCGCAATCTCAGAATATTTCTTCGTGATTTCCATGATTTTCATAAATTCATCAAAATCGTTCCTATTTAGCTCGCTTTCCTATATATTATAGGCTTAGCCGGCTTTTGACCTCAACCATTATACACCTTTCCTGTATTAACGCAATCTTTTTTAAGAAATTTCTCACAATAATTTTTACTTCCGATGCGCCCGATACTTTCGGATATAATCAATCAGCTCCCCGCTTTTCAGTACGATTTCTCGATCCTTCAAATAAGATAAGCAGCAGTCGTCCTTGAACGCAAAACGAAGCTTATAGGCGCAAAGTGCTTGATTCCCGAAATCATAATCCTGCTTCGCACCGTATTTCTTATCACCGATCAAGGGATGGTGAACCATCGCAAAGGATGCGCGAATCTGATGACTCTTACCGGTAAACAGCTGCACCTCTATCAAAGAATTCTTATCGATCGTTTGAATCAAACGATAATGCGTATGAATCTGCTTCGTATTTTCATTTGGTTCTCGATACAGCACTGCCTTATTATTTCGCATATCCTTATCATGATAAAATATCAAGTCTGCTTCCTTAGGCTTCAGTTCCCCTTCCGCAAGTGCCAAATAATACTTTTCAATTTCATGCGTTTTGATTTTTTCATTCAGACAGCGAAGTGCCGCAGCCGTTTTTCCCGCAATCAATATTCCCTCGGTATTGCGATCCAAACGATGCGCAAACGCCGGAGTAAAGCTTTGTTCCTGCTTCGGATCATAGGCATGATGCACATATAAGTAATGGCGCAGCCGATCGTTCATATTGTCCTGAATACCGCTTTGATCCTTTTGAACAAGCATATTCTTCGGTTTATAGGCAACTAAAATATGTTCATCCTCATATACGACAGTAAGCTTAGGGCTTACGCTTGTAAAATCATAGCTTTCTTCTTTGGATGAAAAGAATTCTTCCTTGATATAGCACTGAATACTGTCTCCGACCGCAAGCCGCTGTGATATCGTACAGCGCTTCTTATTTACCTTTATCTTTTTGTTTCTGATGTATTTATACATTAAAGAGCTCGGTAATAACGGACATGCCTTATTTAAAAAGCGATCGACGCGCTGATTCGCATCATTTTCACTGATCAAAAATTCCCGCATAGTCGTCCCTCCTCTATGATATGTGACAGTGTACATTGGTTGATACATTATATCATACTATAAGCAGGAAGCAGCTTCAAGTTGATACAGTTCAGATGATACAGCGTTTTGAGCGGTACATCATTTAAAACAGCTTATAAAATAGCGTTTATCACCTATTCTCCTAAAAATATCCTACTTATCTGCTGAATGAAACCAAAACAGCGCAATGATTTTATCGTTATTTCTTGAGAAAGGCTGTTGAAACACAAATGCTTATGTTAAACTATAGGGGAATTGAGGTGAAGTCGTGTATCAGATTAAAATGTCGGTAAAGGCCTTAGCGGAATTCGTATATCAACAGGGTGATTTGATATCTGTTTTTATGAGTGCGGAAAGAGCGAATATCGGATCACGAATTCATCGTATGTTGCAGAAAAAGGGCGGAGCCGATTATCAGAGCGAAGTTTTTTTAAAGGAAGAAACAATCATTGACGATATTCAGTTTATCATTGACGGCAGAGCCGACGGTATTATTGAAAATGATAAGGGTGTAATTGTCGATGAAATCAAAAGTGTAACCTGTGACTATGAGGAGATACAGGCCGATCGCAATCCGGCACATTGGGCACAGGCATACGGCTACGCATATATTTATGCGAAACAAAATTCCTTAAGCGCTGTTACGGTACAGTTGACCTATTATCAAATCGATATTGAACAGATCAAGCAATTTCATGAGCTGAAAACCTTTGAGCAGCTTGAGGAATTCTATTTTGATATGTTGAAATCCTATGTGGTTTGGGCAAAGCGCACCGGTGATTTTCATAAGCTTCGTGATGAAAGCATTCGTAAGCTTTCCTTTCCGTATCATGAATATCGAAACGGACAGCGGGAACTTGCGGTTGCGGTATATAAGACGATTTTAGACGAGGATATTTTATTTGCGCAGGCACCGACGGGCATCGGTAAAACCGTATCTACACTGTTTCCTGCGATAAAAGCCATCGGTGAACATAAAACAGAGCGCATCTTTTATCTTTGCGCCAAAAATATAACCGCTTCGGTGGCACGCGACTGCATCATTCATATGCTGAAGCAGGGACTGCATGTAAAAAGCTGTTCTATCGTTGCCAAGGATAAAATGTGCTTATTGGAGGAGCGCAACTGCGATCCTAAGGTATGCCCCTATGCGAAGGGCTATTATAATAAGATCAAGGACGCATTGGCTGATCTGTTAGATCATCATGAGGAAATGGATAAGGAGCTGTTTCAGCAGTACGGCGAAAAATATGAGGTTTGTCCCTTTGAGCTTTCCTTAGATGCTTCCTTATATTGTGATATCATTATTTGTGATTATAATTATGTGTTTGATCCGCGTGTGTACTTAAAGCGCTTTTTTACGGAAAAAAATAACTGTGTCTTTTTAATTGATGAAGCACACAATATGGTAGAGCGTGCACGCTCCATGTATTCGGCTCATTTAACAAGCTCATTGTTTAAGGATATGTTGAAGCTGATAGACAAGGACGCAAAAAAGCTGAGGAAAACCGTGCGCAGCATCATTAAATATGTAAAGGAAAAAGAAGAGCTTTGTGAAGCACATCCGTTTTATGCCTCAAAGGAAGCATTTGATGATCTGTTGGGCTTATTACTGCGATATCAGAAAGAAGCCGATCGTTATCTGCAACAGGAGCATGAACAGGATGAAGAACTAAAACCGATGTATTTTGAGGTCTTGGCTTATTTGCGGATTGCTGAATTATATGATGATCACTATATTACTTGGTTCAGAAAAGAAAACCATGACATGACGATCAAGCAGTTTTGTATGAATCCGAATCGTGTGATTACACAAATGCTTCATTTAGGTAAGGCGGCTGTATTCTTTTCCGCAACATTGACACCGATTCGCTATTATACTGATTTGTTGCTTGATCAAGAGTGCCGAAAGAAGCTGGCACTGCCCTCACCGTTTGATTCACGAAAGGCAAAGCTGATCATTCATCAAGGCATTAATACGCGTTATCATATGCGAAATGCCAATATATTACCGATATGTTATGCGATCTATGCGACAGCTGTTGCCAAACAAGGAAATTATTTGGTTTATTTTCCGAGCTATGCGTATTTAAAACAAGTGGCACAGCGTTTTCAAGAGCTGTATCCGAGCATGAACACGATCGTACAGGAAAGCGATATGGATCAAGCGGCACATCAGGAGTTTCTAAATCGCTTCAAACAACAGAATGACACACTTGTCGGCTTTTGTGTATTGGGCGGTATGTTTGCGGAGGGAATCGATTTTAAAGGCGAACAGCTGATCGGTGTCATTGTCGTATCTGTCGGACTGCCGCAAATCAATGAGGAAAGCGATCAATTACGCGAATATTTCGATTCTGTTTATGATAAAGGCTTTGCCTATGCCTATCAATATCCGGGCATGAACAAGGTTCTGCAGGCAACCGGTCGTTTGATTCGTGATTTTGAGGACAGCGGTGTCATATTGCTTTTAGATGAGCGCTACGCAAGTCAATCATATCGCCCGTTATTTCCCGCTCATATGCGACATTACGATATTATAAACAATGAACAACAGCTTTCAAAACAGCTCGATGATTTCTGGAAGGAGCAGTCATCATGAAAAAATGGAAAACAAGTCATATTATATTATTTCTGATTTCAATATCGGCAATCCTGTATTATCAGTTTTTAACGATGCGCTACGGAAGCTTGACCTTTATTAATTTGTTTCTGTACGGCGGCTGTTTATTACTTTTAACGATCTGCCTTCTGCATTATTTTCAAATTACGATAACAGAGGTAATCGGCAAGCGATGGATGCGTATTTGTCAAGGTGTCCTGCTTGTATCGGCAATACTGTTTACTGCAGTTGAGGGCAGTATTATCCACAGCGGTTATCATGAAACAGATAGTAAGGGTGATACGATTCTTGTGCTCGGCGCAGGCTTGATCGGCGGTGATCGTCTCTCACTATGCTTATTATATCGTCTGCAGCGCGCATATGAGGAGTATAAACAAAATCCCGATACAATGATCGTTGTATCGGGTGGGCAGGGTGTGGATGAAACGATATCCGAAGCAGCCGCTATGAAGCAGTGGCTGATTGCACAGGGAGTAGATGAAGCACACATTTTAGTAGAGGATCGATCTCGCAATACCTCGGAAAACTTTCGCTTTTCAAAGAAAGTCATGAAAGAACACGGAATTAATTCCGATGAAATTTCCTTGATCACCAATCGCTTTCATATGAAAAGAGCCGCTTATCTCGCAGAACGAAACGGCTTTTATGTGCATCCCAAACCGGCTGAAGATTTAGAATATGCACAGGTGTGTTACTATACAAGAGAATTTTTCGGTTTAATGAGAGCCTATTTGCTTCATTATTAATCAATTAACCGGAAAATATCCTTCATGCGATCGATAACGGGCGCATTTGTTTTTTCCAATCGATTCTTATGCTCATGACCGTCGGCAATCAAAATACATTCTGCCCCTGCCGCATGTGCCACCTCATAATCGTGTACACTGTCACCGATAAAAATGACCTGCTTCGGTGAAATAGATTTCTGCTTCAAATATGCACATGCCAATTCCTTTTTAGAATGGGCATGAATATTATCTAATGATAAAATGTCATAAAAAATATCCTCAATATCAAACTGCTTTAACTGTCTCATTAAATACTCCGTTTTAGAGGCAGATAACAGAATTTGCCGGTATCCTTTTTTGTGATAATATTCCAACGCCTTTTGTGCATTATCATGAAGCTGACAGGATAAGCTTCGCTCTTGATAATAGTCCATATAAATAATCGCAAGCTTTTCAAAGGAACAGCGATTAAAATCAAAGCCTACCGCTTGATAATATTCAATGATCGGAAAGCGAAATACACTTTGATAAGCCTCTTTATTCGCTAACAGCGGTAAGTTTTGCGTGCTCAATAAATAATTGATGCTTTCCACACAAAGGTCTACATCATTGAACAATGTACCGTTCCAATCCCATATTATATAATTTTCCATGATATCATCTCACTTGATTTTGATTATAGCATATTTTCATCTAATAGGAAATGATTCACCGCAAAAAAGAGGCTGAACCTAAGTTCAGTCTCTTTTGGTGTTTATCAATACTTGCTTATTTCTCGTTTTGTCGGCGCTTTTTATAAGCAAACAATACAACTGCGCCGGCACATAAGCAAATCCAAGCATAGCTTGAAAGCATTGTGCTGTCACCGGTATTCGGTGTACCTGCAGTACCCGGCTTCAATGTTTCATTGTTATCCGGATTCAACGGTTCATTCGGTTTAATCGGATTAACTACTCCGTTTTCAAATTGAACCAAAGCATAAACACTTAAATGATTCGTTTTGAATACGATTTTATTGCCTTTCACCGTAAACTTCACTGCAGTCATCTTACCGTCATCACTGATGTGATATAAGCCAAGCTTCTTCACATCATAGCCCTTAGGCACAGTCATGGAAATCGTGATTGTTCCCTTTGGCTGCACTTCCTTGCCGTTCAGAAGCAATGTTACATCAAATGCGGTATATTTACCCTTAATAGCTGCTAATGTCTTTTTGACAGCCGCAGTGATATTTTTAGCATCCTCTACCTCTAATACCTGTAATACAGTGTTTGGATCAAGTACACCGGCAGGAGCCGTTACACTCACACCGTGCTTAGGTGCTTCCAATATAATATTATCAGTAGATGCTTCCTTAAGATTCTCGATTGCATTCTTAAGGTTATCAAATGCTTCTTTGATTAAGTCATGAGTCGCATTCGGATTATTTAAGACAGATTCTGCATAGGCAATATTGGTGTGTAAAATACTTACGCTTAAATCTGTATATTTGCTTGTATCGATTGCTTTTGCCGTATTTACCAGTGTAGTTAATTCACTCTTATCTACAGTTTCTTTTACAAGCTCATCGATCGCAAGCTGCAGCTTTTCAACAATGATATCTACTGTCTCTTGAATTGCGCTTTCATCACCATCGATCACTTTTGCTTCAGCTAACATATCACGTAGCTTAGCCCAAGTTTCTGCAGTATAATCCTTTTCATTTAATTTCTCTGCTTTCGCAATTAAATCCTTCAAAATAGATTTTTCGGCAGGGTATTCTAGTGCTGTCATCACTTTAGAAAGCTCGCGCTTCATAATCTCAACATCATTTGCCGCAGGCTTTGTCTGTCCAGTTAATGCTTTTGCTTCAGCGATTTTTGATTGAAGTGCCTGCCATGAGGAAGCTGTAAAGCCATCATTCTTGATTGCTTCTGCCTTTTGAATCAATGCATTCAGTCCGTTTACATCAGCCTCTGCATCTGCATTGTGAATCATAATTTCAGCAGCCGAGCCGTTACCTCCGACACCTTTTTTGATGACAAAGCGAACATGCTTCGTATTAACCTGTTCAAACTCAATCACTTTCGCCTCATTGTTTTGTGCCAAAGTTCCTGATTTTACCGTACGATAGGTTTGTCCATCATCACTCACTTGAATCTCATACTGAGTTGCAGTACCGTTGCCGCCGTTAGAACGCGGAACATAAGTTAAGCCGTTTACATTTGATTTTGCAGCCATTTCCAGATTAATCCAGTGATCGCCGGTCGTAATGCTCCAATCGGTATGCCACATTGTATTCAAATCACCGTCGAGTACATTTCCGGGCGCAGAGCCTCCGTCATTTTGAAATGAAGATGCTGTAGCCGTTAATGTAGAGGAATCGATATAGTCAACATTCTTTTCTACCTTTGTTTCCAATGCCTGTAATGCTGCTGCCAATGATTTTGCGTAACCGTCTACCGTAGACTGCATGGAAGCAGGTAAATCCTGACGAATGGAATTGATTACTGTATCCAAACGAGCTACAGATTCATCGCTAAATACTGATTTATCCTGTGGAACCAATGCAAGGTATTTATCAACCGCACTGTAATCAGCTTTTTCAAACTCCATGCTGTTCAGCTTATTGTTGATTGCATCCGTCATATCTTCAATATCTTTTGCAGCGGGAGCATATTCCTTCAACAAATTCTTCGCCTGCTCAACAAGTGCCGACAATTCGCTGTCTGCATTGTCAATTGCATTCGCATTGATCAGTGCATAATCAAGCGTCATAGTTGAATTGAAAGTATCATCAGCTCCGATTCTTACATCATCGACATAACCGATAAATGAATTTGTCTTGCTTCCGATTCTCGCAACCGGGAACATCGCAGTCGCCAACAGCGGTCTGCCCTCAGTCTTTTCTCCGTCACCGATAGCATCAATCTTAGTACCGTTTACATAAAGCTCAATTACATTATGCTGATTCTTGAATTCCAATTCAACCCATTCATTAACAGGCAATTTATAATCGAAGGAATAGTCTCTGTTTTCTCTTGAGAAACCGACCTTACCGGTTCCCTTCTGAACAGCCTTGAATGTACCGTAATCACTCTCAAATAAAATTTGCTCATCATTACGGGAAGCAGTACGTTTTACTTTAACACGTAAATCATTGTTCAATCCAACGGTAGTAAGCGGAGTATTCACGTAGCTTTCATTACCGTTCAGCTTTAACGCATTCTTTCCGTCAACCTGAGCGATGGAAGCATTGACACCCTTTGTCAAATCATAGCCGTTGCCTGAAGTATCGCTCATATCATCCATCGGATAATTTACGATTGCATCCTGCTTGCTGTCAACCTCATAACCGAAGTTTGTATCAGGACCGTCTCCAAGCTGCGCTGCCGTTGATTTTGCCTCAGACAATGTTTTACCACCCTTGCCCCAAAGCTTAGCGCCGAATAATGCAGTTGCAGTCTTGATACGATCATAAACATCATATTCAGAAATACCGTTTTCTAAGTAATCTGTCATATCATTCCATACCGCAAATGCTCCGCCGATCATCTTTTCATCACCGGCAGGAATATAATTACCGCCGATTTGATTGATTTTTTTGTCATAAAGAACACTTTCATTCAAGTAATCATAGTAATAACCGGCATTTGGAACAATATAGTAATCACCGTCATTACAGTTAATCAAATCGAAGCCAAGGTCATACATTTCCCTCATGTCGGCCCAACCGCCGTTCCATAAGTTCATTTCAATGCCTTCGCCGCGAACCTCAACATCACCTTTGATCGATGTTAAGCTTCCCCAAATACGAGCCTGACGACCGCTGTCCGAAACAAATTTCAGCATGTCATTCGCAAAGCGACGATATGCGTTACTGTTTGCCGTATATTCATCAGCACCGACCTGAATTGTCGTTTCACTGTCAAATACAGGATTGCTTCCGCTCATATACTCATTAAAAATACTTTGTACAAACTCTAAGCTTTCCGCATATTTTGTCGTTAAATTCAAATGGTCGTTTTCTCTTCCCTTTGTACCGTGACGTAAATCAGGTCTTACCTTGGTCAATGCCAAGGAATGTGCCGGTGTATCAATTTCAGGAACGATATTTACACCGTAAATACGTGATTCCTTAATTAAATTACGGAATTCATCCTTTGTATAGAATACATCGGTGCTTGTTAAATCAGCTTTATTCAAGCCATTGTTTCCGCCTGCCTTGATATCAGATTCCAAACGGAAAGCAGAATAGGCTTTCATGATTTTATCCTCTGTTCCTAAATTCTCCAAAGGAATCAGATTATCGTTCAAATGGATTTGGAAGTCATTCATCTTATACCAAGACATCATTTTTACGACTTGTTCTAAGTAATCCATTGTGAATGTCTTTCTTCCGACATCAAGAATAAAGCCACGCACTTTATATAACGGATAATCTCTTGTAATACCGCAAGGGATATCACCTGTCTGCTTGATACTTTGAAGGATCGTTCTTGTTGCCCAGAATGCACCGGTTGCTGTTTCAGCTTCTACTGTTACCTTATCACTGATATCCATCAGATAGCCTTCATCCTGCAGGCCTTTAGACTTATCTGAAGTCAAGGAAAGCAGAATTTCTCCGGCATTAGCGGTGCTGCCTTTCGCAACACTCATTGTCTTTCCGGTAATTTCTTTATAATCAGCTGCTAAAGCCTCCGCTGTTTCCTTTAACGCATCGTTCGCATAAACGACCTTTGCATTAGCTGCGACGCTGAATGTACCGCTCTTGCCTTTCCACTCCTGAAGCTCAGGAAGGATATTCGGAGCTGCATTATCGGAAGCATTGACTGTATTGGTACCCGGAATTGTTACCGAAATTTCTTTAAAGATATATTCGCCGGTCTCATCATTCGTTACTTTAAATGATGCTGTAACTTCCTTATCAACAATCGGCTTATAAATATTCAGTTCGCTGTCTACGATCTGCTCTAAATCAGTACCGTTGTAGGTAACGGTAAAGCCGTTTTCATTCGGCAAATTAACCGATAGCTTTGTGTCACCTGCTGCCGGTGTATCGACTGTAATCGCATTAGCAACATCATCGATGCCGGCTTTGATTTCACCGCCGTAGATTTCGATCTCATAAAGTGAAACCGTACCGTAATTAATCTCAGAGTCAGGGTCCTGACTGTCGAATGCTTCAATATACAAACGTACATAGCGAGCTCTCTCAACGTTGTCTAAAATGATTTTTTCAGTTTTATTGACCGGCCGCTTGTTAAAGCTTTTTACTGTTGTCCAATCACTGTCGGCAACCGGATTGCTTAACATATCGGCAATCTGAAGCTGATATTTTGTAGCTTTACGATTTTCCCAAAACAGCTTAATTGTCTTTACATCCTGCTCTTTGCCTAAATCAACATAAATCCACGGTGTGGAATCACCCAAATTGCTTCCCCAGCGTGAACCGTGACTTGAAGTATCACCGTCAACAGCCAACTCCGGTCTTACACTTGCCGCTTCTTGAGAGCTTGCGGCGACATTTTGATTTAACGCAATATTCTCCATCGGATCCTGCGGTAAATCGATTTCTTTAAAAATTTTGAATTCATTACAGGATACGTTCGGATAAGCTGAAACTGCCGTAACCTCCAGCTTCACGTAACGCCCTGTTACATCCTCAACCTTAACAGTGGAACGCTGCTTGGTATTCCCCGTGATCTCTGCCACCGGATCGCCCCAATTCGTTGTACTGTCGGATACATAAATTTTATAATCCTTGCCATATTCCGCACTATTTTGCCACAACGTTTCAAATTTATTCATTGTCTTGCTTGCGCCAAGATCTACATAAATCCATTGCGGCACATTTCCCTCTGCCGACCATCTGGTAGTTTCATCACCATCTGTTAGGTAAGATGCCGGCATTGTAGGATGATCTTGGCTTGCCACAGCGTTTTTACCTAACGCAAGATTTTCCTTCGATGAAATCTTAGGATCGTTGAAAATCTTGAATTCATAACAAGAAACACTGTTATAGCCGAACATCTGAGTAACTTCTAATTTTACATATCGTCCGCTGACGCTTGTCTGCGTTGTTGCCGTTGCATTTTGACCGCTGCTGTCCGTAACCGCAACAACCGGTGTTCCCCAGTTATCTGTGTCATCACTGACATAAATATTGTATGAGGAAGCATAAACCGAACTGCTCTCCCATTTCATCTCGAACTTATTCATTGTCTTGCTTTCGCCGAGATCAACGTAAGCCCATTGAGTAACTCCGGATTCCGAAGACCAACGAGTTTCATCATTGCCATCCGTTAAATTGGATGCCGGCATTGTTGAATACTCGTTACTTGCGGTAACGGCTTTACCCTGTGCAAGATTGTCTGTTGCTGCTTTTACATTTGCTTTAAATCCGCTGAATACACCGGTAAAGCATAACGCAAAGGCCAACAGACCCTTACTCAATCTTTGCCAACCTTTCATAAATACATTTTCCTCCTTATGTACACAGTAATTATAAAACAAATAAGTTATAACGATTTTGTACAGTTTGTAAAAATCTTGCACTCACCGTATATGTAATCGTCATCAAAAAAAATCCAACAAACAGAAAAAAACCGGTAATTGATACCGGTTCCAATTAAGCAGATTTAATTCTAGTAATTTTCTTCCTGAATTGCGAAATAAGCCTGCGCATGATCACATACCGGGCAAACCTCAGGGGCTTCCTTACCGACATGCAGATGTCCGCAGTTTAAGCATTCCCAAACAGTTTCCTCAGCCTTTTCAAACACTGAGCCGTCCTCGATATTAGCTAATAATGCCGCATAGCGTTTTTCATGAGCTGCCTCAATTTTCGCTACACCTTCCATCGTTTCCGCAATATCGTCGAAGCCTTCTTCTCTTGCTTCCTTTGCCATACGTGCATACATATCGGTCCACTCGAAGTTTTCACCGGCAGCCGCATCCTTTAAATTTTCTATGGTTGTAGGAACACCGTCATGAAGCAGCTTGAACCAAAGCTTCGCATGCTCCTTCTCGTTGTCTGCCGTCTTTTGGAAAATATCCGCAATCTGTACATAGCCTTCTTTTTTTGCTTTAGAAGCATAGAAGGTATACTTATTTCTTGCCTGAGATTCTCCGGCAAATGCCTCCATCAAATTCTTTTCTGTCTTTGTTCCTTTTAAATTCATGTTTGTCTCCTCCTAGTATTTTCCTTTTGCGATATGTCCCGCCAATTCAGCCTTAGCCATCTGTTTGATTTCCCACGCATATTTTTTCGCTAATTCAAACACACGGACACAGCCGGGATCCAAATTATCTTCAATTCCTGCACAAGCAGCCTTATCCAGCTTCATCGCTAAATGAATCAGCTGCATATGCAAATCATTGGTTTTATCACTGCGATAAATCTTTTCAGCCTCAGCTTCATCAACTAAACTGAAACGCTCGGCAGAAACACCGCATTTCGGACATTTACTCGGTGCCTGTGCACCCTCCGCGACATAGCCGCACACTTCACATTTCCATAAACTCATGGTTGATTACCTCACTTTCGTTTACATTTATATTGTATAACACCTGCGCATAAATTGCACGTCTTTTAACCGAAAATTTTCTTAAATTCTTTTTTATCCCTTTTCTATTATACTGCTTTCATTCAAAAAAATTATACACAATTTAACGATTTAAAATCATTTTTATCGATGTAAGTTCATTTTAAACAAGGAATCTATGTACTTTTTTTAAAGAATGAAGTAAAATATTAATAATCGGAGGTAACTATATGAATACAAAACACCCGTTTGATGATTTCGGAATCAATTTATTTGATGAACACGTGATGAAGGAACGGCTTCCTCATCCCGTTTATACAAAATGGGAAACCGCGACAAGAAAAGAGGACGCATTGGATCGGCCGACGGCAGATGCGATTGCGCATGCGATGAAAACATGGGCGATGGAAAAGGGCGCAACGCATTTTACGCACTGGTTTCAGCCGATGACCGGCTCCACTGCCGAAAAGCATGACAGCTTTGTGGAACCGGGAGAATACGGACAGCCGATTTCGCGCTTCAGCGGTAAAAGCTTGATCAAGGGCGAAGGAGATGCATCGAGCTTTCCCAGCGGCGGACTTCGCGCTACCTTTGAGGCAAGAGGCTATACCTACTGGGATTGTACCTCACCGGCATTTATCAGAGACAATGTATTGTGCATTCCGACGATTTTCGTATCGTATAACGGTGAAACATTAGATAAGAAAGCACCGCTGTTGAAATCCATTGAAGCGGTATCCAAACAAGCAACCCGTATTGTGAACTCCTTTAAGGACAAGGATGTAAAACGAGTCATGCCGATGGTTGGCTTGGAACAGGAATATTTCCTGATCGATAAGGAATTATATCGCAATCGTATGGATCTGCTTCATGCGGGCAGAACGCTGTTCGGGTCGATGTCACCGAAGGGCAACGGGATTTCCAAGCATTATTTCGGTTCTATACCGACAAGAGTCGATGCCTTTATGCAGGAGGTGGATAAGGAGCTTTGGAAGCTCGGCATCTATGCGAAGACTGAGCACAATGAGGCAGCCCCCTGTCAGTTTGAAATCGCACCGCTGTATGCCGATGCAAATATCGCGGTGGATCAAAATCAGATCATTATGGATATGCTGAAAAAGACCGCTGATAAGCACGGCTTTGCCTGCCTACTGAATGAAAAGCCGTTTGAGCATGTAAACGGCAGCGGCAAGCATAATAACTGGTCGTTGGTATGTGATGACGGACAGAATCTGTTAGAGCCAGGCGATCGTCCGCATGAAAATATTCGCTTTCTGTTATTTGTTTGTGCCGTTATTGAGGCTGTTGATACATATCCCGAGCTGCTTCGCATGGCAAGCTCCTGTTACGGCAATGATTATCGCTTAGGGGCCGATGAAGCACCTCCCGCCATTATCAGCATCTGTATGGGAAGCTATTTAGAGGAGATTTTGACCCGTTTGGAAAAGGGCGATGATGAACTGGAAATCGAAGTCAATACCACTCCGTTTGAAATCGGTAATCTTGCCTATATCCCGAAGGATACAAGCGATCGCAATCGTACCTCACCGTTTGCCTTTACCGGCAACAAGTTTGAATTCCGCATGGTTGGCTCCTCACGCTCAGCCGCTACCACCAACATCGTATTGAATACGATCGTAGCCGATGTCTTATGCAAAATCGCCGACGAGCTGGCACCGTTAAAATATATCGAGGACATTCGCAATCACTCCTTAGCTATCTGTAAGCGTATTTTGCGTAAGCATAATCGCATTCTGTTTTCTAAGGACGGCTACAGTGAGGAATGGATCAAGGAAGCAGAAAAGCGCGGCTTGGCGAATATCAACAGCTATGTACATTCCATCGATTCTCTGATCGATGATAAAGCAGTCGCTATGTTTGAGCGCAACAATGTTTATAATTATAATGAATTGACTGCCCGTACCAATATTTTATATGATGAGGTCATCAAGGATATTAAAATTGAAGCGATGGTATTATTGGATATCTCAAAAAAGGTGTTGTTGCCGGCATTGGTTAAGGAAATCAAATTCTACAGTGACGCATTGAATTCCTTAGACAGAAGAAATGCCTTCTTTGAGCGTAAAATCGATCGCTTGACCTCGCTGTTAGATCAGTTTGATGTTCGCTATCATGAGTTTAAAGAAGCCTTTATGAAGCGTAAAAATTATAGTGATATCAAAGAAAAAGCATTTTATATGAATGATCGTTTAGTGAAACAAATGCAGGAATTAAGAAATGTGATTGATGCGATCGAGGAAAGCATCAGCGCCGAGAATTACCCGGTACCTACCTATGAACAGTTGTTTACCTCTGTGAATTAATCAAATAATCATCATAAAAGACTGTATCGAAGTAAAGATACAGTCTTTTACTATACGCATTAGAAACAATATTTCTTATATTGCCGCATGATTTCAAGCAGCCATCGCTTGTGAATATGACTTGGACAATATCTTATCTCTTTTTCGAATTCGTAAGTAAAGCAGAACTGCAGCACCGGCCGCGATTCCTTCCGCTATCACAAAGGAAAACCATATCCCGCCTAAGCCGAATAAGGACGCAAACAGCCAAGACAGCGGCAGTGTAATACAGAGCTGGCGTAACAGAAATACAATTAATGAATGGAATCCGAGTCCCATTGCCTGAAACAGTGTCGGTAAAATAAAGCCGAGCGATGCCGGTAAAAAGCTGATACTGATAATTCGTAATGCGGGTACACCGATCTGCAGCATATCCTCACCGGCTTGAAACAGCAGTAACAACTGCGTAGGAAATAACAGAAAAACAGCACAACCGCATGACATGATTGCGACTGTTACGATAACCGCATATTTTAAGGTCTGAAGCAGTCGTTCATGATTTCCGGCTCCGTAATTGTATCCCATGATCGGCATAGCCCCTTGTGTTAATCCGCTCGCGGGCATAAACACAAAAGTCTGCAGCTTATAGTAAATACCGTATACTGATACAGCTGTATTGGAAAATTGAATCAGAATGGAATTCAATCCCATTACTAAGACACTGCCCAATGCATTCATACAAGCATTTGGGATACCGATAGAAAGAATACGACGTATCGCAGTCCAAGAAAATTGAAACTGCTTCCAATCAAGCTTTACGTCAAATTCTCTTGTCAAAAAAATAAACAAGGATAATGACATGGCAAATATCTGACCGATGACAGTAGCGATTGCCGCCCCCTTTACCCCCATTGCCGGAATTCCGAACAACCCGAAAATCATGATCGGGTCCAAGATGATATTCGTAATTGCGCCGATTGCCTGTATCGCCATCGGAAAAATCATCTTTCCCATGGACTGAAATACCTTTTCAATCAAAATATGAAAAAAGCAGCCGAAGCATAAGAATACGCAAACGTAGGTATACATACAAGCATCCTCTAAAATAGTCGCTGAATCGGTAAACAGCTGAAAAAAAGGACGGATTGCGAAGCAGCCGATTATCGCAAATAACAAATAGCCGCTCAATGACAGCAGCATACCATGCATCACCGCACCGTTTGCCTCTTGATGATTATGTTCACCAAGCTTTCTTGATATATAAGAGTTTACACCGACACCGATTCCCACAGAACACGCGATAATCAATGTCTGAATCGGAAAAGCAAGAGAAACAGCTGTCATTGCATCTTCTCCGATTTGAGCTACAAACATACTGTCTACAATATTATACAGTGACTGAATCAGCATCGACAGCATCGGCGGAAAAGCCATTGACATCAGCAATGGTAAAACAGGCTTATATCCCATTTTGTTTTGTTCTGTTGTCTGCATACGCTATTCTCCTTCTCAAAAAAGACCTCCAATTCTCTATTTTGGAACATAAAAATAGAAAAACGGAGGTTACATAACCTATTTGATTGTTGATTGACTGCCTTATTCTACTATAATAGTAAGTGAAATGCAAGAGGCTTATATAGCTGAAAGCATCTATGTACACAGAAAAGCGAATAGCTCAACTGATTCAGCTGTCTATCCGCTTTTTAGATATATCAACTAAAGTCTTTTATTTTTGCGTTTTACGCTTTTTATTTGCGGCTAATACAACGATGCCTGCACATAATGTCATCCAAGCATAGCCTGTAAACATTGTATTATCACCGGTGTTCGGTGTGTTGACACCGTCAGTACCTGGCTTCAAGGTTTGATTTGAATCTGATGATCCCGAAGGCTTATCATTTGGTTTCACCGGCTTTGTCGGTAAATCGATTGTTTTTTCCTCAAGGCCTTCGATGGCGCTTTCCAAAGCAGCCAATGCGAAATTGATTTCGCCTAAGGTCGCATGATCATCTGCCAATACTCTTTCTACCTCTTTGATTGCCTTTTCCAGTTCTGCTACACTTTCTTCGGTATACTTGCTTGTATCAATCGCTTCCGCTTCTTTCAATGCTTCCGCAAGATTATTCTTATGATCTGCATTAGGCACTAAATTATTGATAGCTTTATTAATTTCAACAAGCATCGCTGCGATTTCTTCTGCTGTTCCGTTTGTTTTCAATGTCTTAGCCTGTTCCAACAATTCAGACAATACCAGATAAGATTCCTCAGTATACTCAGAGGCATCGATATCCATATTCAACTTCTTATTCAATTCAGAAATATCAACCAAGCCTAAGATTGCATCCTCTGCCGCTTCGCTTAGTTCAATAAATTCGTCCTTTAGCCAAGTGTCCTTGGAATTAGCTTGAGCCAATACTTCGGTTACCTTCTGATAACTTTCGGTTGTATAATCATCAGCGTTTACGTCCTCTAACTGCTTGATCAAGGCCGCAAGCTCTTTCTTGGAAGCAGTTTCCACAAGAGCCGATCTTGCCGCCGCTAAATCGGAGGCAGCTTGATTCACTTCATCCTGCGTACCGCTTGCTTTTAATTTATCGATATCCAAGCCTTTATATACCGCTTCATAAGCTGCATAGCTATCTGCTGAATAATGCTCAGGATC
The DNA here is from genome assembly GCA_947649125.1 of uncultured Erysipelotrichaceae bacterium. Taxonomy (GTDB): domain Bacteria; phylum Bacillota_I; class Bacilli_A; order Erysipelotrichales; family Erysipelotrichaceae; genus C-19. The sequence goes on from CANSQL010000018.1 coordinate 33,091, forward strand.
AATTTTATCAAATGCTTTTAATTCGGCATTCAGCACCTTAACGCTTACTAAACCGGCATAGCGGTTCATCATTTCCTTCAGCTTCGCTTGCAGTTCAGTCTTATCGGTGCTTTCATCCGCTAAAGCCTCTTTCACTACATTAACGATTGCTTCGAACGGAGTGATGGAATCTGTTGTATAATCTGTTTTCTCACCCAGCACCTCAGTTTCAAACTTATTCAACTGTGCTGCTATGGAATTCATATCAAATGCTAAATTCTCATAAGCTTCCTCTAATGCTTCTAATGCTTCTTGTACAGCTTCACTGTCTGTAGGTGTCTTTAACAATTCCTTCGCAGCCGCTAATTTTTCAGCGAATACCGCATAGGTTGACTCTGTAAAAGAATCTGCCGTAATCACATCATACTTATCAATGCTTGCCTTTAAATCTTTTGCATAATCGGCTAATTGATAAGCCTCTGTTAACACTTTATTTTGTTGAGCATATTCTAACGGAGTTGCAGTTGAAGCATTGACCATATCTTGCGCATTTTTCAGTTCATCCTTCAGCTGCTGCAATATTTCAGCAGGGTAAAGTGTTTCATCAAACAAACTCAATTCATAGCTTATTTCTTCAATCGCAGAAATAAGGTTTTCCTTAGGAATTGCGCTGAATACTAATTGTGCACGCGCATTTTCCAAGGATTCAACAAGCATATCAACATCAGCTTCACTGATATTATCGGCTTCCTCGATTTCATTCTCTGCATATTGAATTGCATTTTGCAGTTTCATAAAGGTTGATTTAACATAAACACTGTCATCATTTTTAACTGCCTTTAATTCGTTCAATAATGTACGAACAGCACTTAAATCACCCTTTAGTTCCGGCTGATTCAAAGCCTTATCAAGCTTGCTTATCGCTGAATTTACAACTGATTCGGAAACAAAGTCGTTTGCGTAGGTTGCTTCTGCATATTCTAATACAGTCCTTAAATTTTCTTTACTGTCAGTTGTCCATGTATCGGTATTTACCGCCTTGGCAGAACGAATCAGATCATTCAGGCGTGTTTTATCCACATTCACGTATGCAACCTTATTGATTAAGATTTCTTGGATCGCAACCTCTTGATCTGCAGTCCATTCAATTTTTACTGCTAATAAATGCTTCACTGATTCAGGTAAAGTATATTCACACAAGGCTGTATTTAAGTTTCCAAGCTCGATCCAGCGAGCGGTTGCTCTTGTGCTGTCTACCACTTCCGCATATATTTTTGCCTCAGAAATAGCGGTTGGAGATTGTAAAACAGTGATTTTATTTCTGTTTGTAGTGTCAGTTACTTTATATAACAATGAACCGGCTTTATTTGCAGTCGGCTTAAACGCGGTTGCCGTATTACCGTCTGCTACGTTTAAAGCATTGTATCCATCCCGAGCAGTCACTGTAGCCGTCACCGTCGGATCGGTCGTAGTAGCCAATGTTTGATTATTATTCAACTCAAATTCGGTGAATCTTACCCATTTATCGGCTCCGACCTTCGTCTTTGTAATTTCAAACTTGATATAACGAGCTTTCACATTCAAGTTGGCTGCTTCCTTCGCATTATATGAGATTTCATGTAGCGGCAATACATCTTGAATCGTATCTGTGTTTTCCGCTTCACCCGGATTCGCTGTTCCGTCCTGATTACCGATAGTCATGATTTGCTTCCATGCGGTGCCGTCTTCGGATACGGAAATTTTCGCATGACGAGGGAAATCCGTATTACTGTCTCTGGAAACTACTTTAAAGGTATTTAAATCGATTACTTGACCGAGATCATACGTTACAAATCTTCCTGCAGTTTGACTGCCTTGGAATACCGTTTCAGAAGTGCGATTCTTGTCAAACAGATTTTTATCGCCTGAAACAGTAAAGCCGCTTGCTTCACTTAACTTTAATTCATAAATTTCATTTGAATTCACGATAAACTTCGTTAAATTAAATGTAACATCACTTGAACCGTTATTGATTAAACGAATATAGCGGGCATTATCCACATGATTTTGATCTGTCACCGCTGTCCATATAACGCCGTTCTCGGAAATCTGTAAGGTTAAGCCTGATGCAACATCGACATCCAGTGTGGTTAAATCCTTTAAGCGCTCCAGCTTCACTCCGATGTATTCACCTGTCGCTAAAGTAATATCGGAATACGGCAACAGTGTCATCTGTTCCATGGTATGAGTACCCTGTAATGAATTTAAAGCAGTTACATTTGTATATGTGTATTTATTGGTAGGAACACTTGTATTTTCCTCTACGTTAATTTCACCGAATTTCACCCAACTGCTTTTTTCTTGTTTATTTACCAAGCGTACATAACGAGCGCGTATTCCCGTTAAATCTTCATCAATGATATCCTGTCCGCTTGATACGCCGTTATAAGATTTAAAGGTTGTCCAATTGACATTATCCTCAGAATATTCCAAGTCATATTTTACCCATTTATCGCCGCTGTCAATACCGACTGCCGCGTGAAATGATTTTAAATGTGCAACTCTGCCTAAATCCAAACCGATAAAGTCACCGACCAGCGCCTTATTACCGCTTAACTGATACCAAACACCGGTCGAATCATTACCGTCCAACAATTCAGTTTCATTACCGCTCCAAATACCGAATGTTGATGTTTTAATAATTGTTTTTGAAATCGGTACGGAATCATCAATTTCACCGTCAAATCTGTCAACAGAGATTTCATTAAACTGCCACCATACGTTTACCTTCTCGCTATTTCGTATACGAACCGCATCAGCTCTCGTTCCGTTTAAATTCACATCCAATTCAAAAGGAATACTATCCAATGTTTGGAATGTTTTCCATTCTCCATTAATTCGATACTCAATTACACCTTTGTTAATCTTATCATTGCTGCCGTTACCGTGAGAAATATGGACATTGCCGACCTCAATCGTATCATCGAATTCAACTCCGACCCAAGTATCCGCTAATGTGCTATCCTTATCGTCATCTGTGCTGTCGTTAGAATGTGAAAAGCTGGCATTCGTAGATGTACTGCCGTCAATAATCTTATCAAGAGAACCGCTTCTGATTAGCATTTTATCGGTACTGTACATAGGTGTCATACTAAATGCGCCGACATATTCCTCTACTTTGATTTCATTGATATGCCACCATTTATTTGTATTTTCATCAAGATTTCTGATGCGAACAGCATCTGCCTGAGTGCCTTTAAGATTTACAACCACTTCTGCACCCATGTTTGACATCTCTTTAAATGTTTTCCATGTCCCGTCAACACGATATTCAATCGCTGCGTTAGTCACCTTATCGCCGCTTGCCTGATACAGTCTCAATAATCCCAACGGTTGTGCAGAATCAAATTCTAAGCCGACCGCGGCGTCTTTATGAATTTCATCAACATTGCTCGGAGTCTTTGAATCAAGAAAATCTAAACCGGTCGTAGTATTACCGTCCACCAGTGCATCTAAATTATCACCGGAATACAAAACCATGTTTTCAATGAATGGAGTACCCTTGATAATCGGGGTTCCTTCATCTAAACCGTTGATCACGATATCCCTGCAGCCGAGCCACATATTGGTCTTATCGGCCGTAGCGATAATTCTCACACCTTTTGCCTTTAAGTTCAAGCCTTCTACTTGTACCAAAGCTCTTGTATCCGAATATTCACTGCCGGCAATATCTGTCCATGTCTTGCCATCCGCAGTGTACTGCAGCTTTGCCGAATCAAACGTATCACGAAGATTGCTTGCGTGTGCCATCTTAAAGACAATATCATGGATATCGATGACTTGATTATACATTACACCGATATAAGTCCCCGTTTCAGCACTGTTTGGATTTTTCCAAACCACCTCGGTACCCTCATTATTATCTAAGAGATTATCTAAGCTGCCCGAAGGTGTATCAGTACGATTTGTAATTACCTTAGCACTTACCTTACTCGGATCAAGGATGCTTCCGACGGAAAGAGACAGCTCACCATTTAAATATTCCGTGAACGGAATGATGCGTTTCGCACCTGCTTCCGCAACATCGATCTCATCATGTATTTTATAACGAATATGATTTTTAGACGCCTCAAATTTCGCTACGCCTGATGTATAGTGGCTGACAGCTTCATCATTTTGATTATTTTCCAAAGCAATTGCACTTTGTATAAATTCAATATTTGCTTCACTGATTTCCTTCAGTGATAAACGCCATGAATTGATTTCTTCCTTAAATGCTTCATTTTTAGAAAGCTTATCAAAGTCATCACATGCTTTAATAATCTTTTCAAACTCATCGATTAAAACATTGCCCTTTTCAATAATTGAATCACCGTTATCAAATGCGGCTCTGAAATCATCTAAGAATGGCTTTAATTCCTCAGATTCAGCTAAGTTTAAACCATGTCCGTTAGGAGCAGGATCACTGAGATGCTTAGCCATTTCATATAATGCTTCGCCGGCATCACCATCAATGTATTTAAAGGAATCCTTCCAGCTTTTATCATCATTAAATGCCTTTACATTCCATGCATAGTCAGCGATCGCAAATAACGCTACTTTGCTTGCTTCCGCTTCCTGCATCGGATTTGTAACAACGCCCTCTAGATCTTCAACATTCACGTCAGTATGAAGTAAGGAGCCTTTTCCCATCATCAAACGCTTCATATTAATATCATTTACCGGCCAATTCAACCAAAACAGCGGGCTTCTGCGCGGACTTGCGCCGGCAGGCAAATCTCTTGTTTTAAAATTATCCAAAGTTCTTTGCTCAATCGGCTGACAAACAGCTTCACCGGTCCAGAAAATCTGAATATCCTCATGGAAGCCTTGATCATATTCGTCCAATTCGCCATCTTTCCACCAAGCGTTGTTATAACCGGCCGGACAAAATACTAAATTATGCACATCGCCCTTTGAATCTACCCACTCTTGTAAGCGTTCCATTACACGAACTACGACCGAACGCGGCAAATCTCCGGAATCATCTCCTAATACACCGAATTGACGGACACCGATTCCGTAAAGCTGTTCAAACTTTGTGATGATCTTTACAATATCGGCTTCAAAGGTGCTTTCCGTGATACCGTTACTCATAAACGGGTGGATTGTCCATACAAAACGACATTTGCTGTCAATACCGGCATCGACCATTCTCTTCATTTCCGCAAGTCGCTCTGCCGGATACGGATCACGCCATCTTCCGCTGTGATAAGCATCGTCCTTCGGCGCAAAGATATAAGCATTCATCTTAAATTCACCGCCGAATTGCATCAAGGAAATACGATCATCATCACTCCAAGGAATACCGTAGTACCCTTCGATAAAGCCCCTTGTTTTCGTAGAGGCAAAATCATCAATTCTTAAATTGCGAATCGTCCTTCCCTCAATCTGATTTAAAATATGCTTTAATGAGGTCAAACCGTAAAATGATGCATCGGTATTTTTACCGAGAATCGCAATCGTCTTATCCTCTATTGAAACTATATGAGAATCCATTTTATCAAAAAATGCTTCATCGTGTGTAATGTTTTCATCGAAATAATGATCTACATAACCGTTAGAACCATTCGTTCCCACTAAAACATTGGTTACATTTGCCTTTACCTCATCTGAAACACTCATTGTGATGCCTTTTGCATCCACAATCTCCGTTAATCGATTTTTGGTAACATCATCGATTGTATCATCATATACCACATTGATCTCTTTGGAAATCACGAAATCGCCGCCGGAATACGTAATGGCCTGCGGAAGCGGATAGATTTCATACTCAGCTTCACTTGCCAAAGCATTCAATGCGCTCAATTCCCATGTCGTAATAAACATGGATAACGATAACACTGATAATAATACCTTTTTTAGTTTTTCGCCCATCTGCTTTCTCCTTTTCTTTATTCATATAATATTATAATAAGAAAATGATATAAAATTATTGGCAATTATAACAGAATCTTGCACTTTGTTACTTTGACAAACAAAAAATCGTTTTAACATCATAAGACATTAAAACGACTTTAAATTTAAAACAAATCACCGAATAAGCTCATTTGATTTTCGTCCTGCATTCCCTTTAAAACATTCATAGAATCAAGTTTTTTCACAAGCGTTTGACTGAGTGCCGTGCGCATTTGTAAATCCTCCTTGGATATAAATGCTCCCTTTTTACGTGCTTCACTGACTGTAACCGCAACCGATTCACCCAAACCGTCAATACTGGTAAAGGGCGGAATCAATACATTTTTATCATTTTCATCAGGAAGGAAATCTGTCGCATGAGAGCGCATAATATCAATATTCGCAAAGCGATAGCCGCGCAGCACCATTTCCAATGCGAGCTCAAGTGTATTGTAGATATCCTTATCCTTTTTCGATACATCATTTTTCTGCTGAGGGTCATTCAAGCGATGATTGATGTCGTTCATCTTTTCTCTGATTGCCGCCTCTCCTTTAATCATTGTTTCAATATCATATGCATCACAGCGAATCGAGAAAAACATCGCATAATAATAAATCGGATGATGTACCTTAAACCATGCGATACGAATTGCCATCATCACATAGGCAACCGCATGTGCTTTCGGGAACATATATTTGATTTTCTTACAGGATTCGATATACCAATCCTCAACACCGTTTTCCTTCATTTCGGGAATCCATTCTTCCTTTAAGCCTTTTCCCTTACGCACGGATTCCATAATCGTAAAGGCAAGCTTCGGCTTTAATCCCTTATGAAGCAGATAGACCATAATGTCATCACGACAGCCGATTACGCTTTTCAAGGTACAGATGCCCTCATCAATCAAATCTTTCGCATTGCCGAGCCATACATCGGTACCGTGACTCAATCCGGAAATTTTCAGTAATTCATCAAAGGTAGTCGGATGCGTCAGCTTCAAAATTCCGCGCACAAACGGTGTGCCGAATTCCGGTAAGCCGGCCGCTCCGGTTTCTTCGGTATTTTTCGTGGTATCGATCATTAACGCGTCAACACCGGAGAAGATACTCATCGTAGCCGGATCGTTCATCGGAATTGTTGTCACATCAATACCGCTTAAATGTTCCAGCATTTTCATTGCGGTCGGATCGACATGACCCAAAATATCAAACTTAAGTACATTATCATGAATCTGATGGAAATCAAAGTGTGTAGTTTTCCATTCCGCAAAAGGATTGTTGGCAGGATATTGGACCGGCGTAAAATCATGCACATCCAAATCCAGCGGAACAACGATAATGCCGCCCGGATGCTGACCGGTCGTGCGTTTAACACCCTCGCAGCCCTTCGCCAAACGCAGCTCCTGCGCTCTTCTTACCGTACCTTCTAAGCCCATTTCTTCTTCAAAGCCTTTAACATATCCGAAGGCGGTTTCCTTCGCTACGGTACCGATCGTACCGGCACGAAACACATGATCCTCACCGAATACCTCTTTGGTATAGGCATGCGCATTCGGCTGATAATCACCGGAGAAGTTTAAGTCGATATCGGGAACCTTGTCACCCTCAAATCCGAGAAAGGTTTCAAACGGAATATCATGTCCGTCACCGCGGATGATCTCCCCGCAGTTCGGGCATTTTTTATCCGGTAAATCAAAGCCGTTGGGGACACTGCCGTCCGTAAAGAATTCCACATAATGACATTTCGGACAGACGTAATGCGGTGCCAACGGATTTACCTCGGTAATTCCTGACATCGTTGCGACAAAGGAAGAACCGACCGATCCTCGCGAACCGACCAAATAGCCATCATCATTACTTTTCTTTACCAACAGATGCGAAATATAATAAACGACATAAAAGCCGTGACCGATAATGGAAGCCAATTCCTTTTCCAATCGCTGTTCAACGATTTCCGGAAGCTTTTCACCGTATTTCTCATGTGCCGTTTCATAACAAATATCACGCAGCTTTTGATCGGAGCCTTCCATATCCGGCGGATATAAGCGATCCTTTACCGGTAATACCAAGCCGATCTGATCCTTGATTTTATTTGTATTTTCAATAACGAATTCATGCGCACGATTCGTCCATTCAAATGCGTCAAGCATTTCTTTTGTCGTATAAAAATGCTGATCGGGTGCCTGAAAACGACGTCGCTTTTCACTGTTATAAATATACAGCGGATGACGGACACCGCCGATTGCCTGTGAATTAATATAAATATCACGAATCTGTTTCTGCTTCGGATGTACATAATGACAATCACCGGTTGCGACAATTACTTTACCCAAACGATCGGCTGCCGCAATGATTGCCGATAGGATTTCCTTTAAGCGCTCTTGACTGCCGATAGAATCACGCTCGACCAAATGACGATAATTCTCCAACGGCTGAATCTCAATATAATCATAGAAGCGCATCACCTCAAGCAACTGTTCCTCACCGCGTGTATGAGCCATATCAAAAACTTCACCGTTAAGGCTTCCCGAACCGATCAATAAATTGCCGTTCAAGCGGCGCTTTTCAATTTCCTGACGCAAAATACGCGGTTCCGCAACGACATTATTCGTATTCTTCGCATTATAGGACAAATATTTCGTATGCGACAACGTCACAAGCTCAAACAGCTCCTTTAAACCTGCCATGTTCTTTGCCATAACCACGACACTTTTTTTACGCACTTTCTTGAAACAGGAAGAATCCTGCATATTCTGCAAATCATACAATGTTTCAATATGCGTCAGATCGTTCATCATATTTAGAAAGGTAAGCGCCAAAACCTCCGCATCGTAGTCGGCACGATGGGCAACTTCTTCATCATAGCGGATACCGTAGCTTCGGGCAATTTGACCGAGACGATACCCCTTGCGATCACTTTGAAGTGAGCGTGCCAAATCCAGCGTATCGATCACCGGATTCATTAACGGCTTTCGACCGGCACGAATCAAGCTGTCATTTAGGAAATTGTAGTCAAAATCAGCGTTATGTGCAACTAAGACGCTATCACCGATAAAATCAAGCAGCTCGTCCACACATTCCTCGAAAGGACGTGCTTCCTTTACATGCTCATTGGTAATTCCGGTCAGCTCCGTTGTAAACGCACTTAATTCGACCGGCGGCTTGATAAACATCTGCAAAGATTTCACACATGAACGGTCCTTGACAATTTGCGCACCGAATTCAATGATATGATCAAAGCGTGATGATAAACCGGTCGTTTCCAAGTCAAATACACAATAGGTTCCCTTTTCTAAAATCGTATCATTCGCATTACGAACGATATGCAGATAAGGATCCACCATATTAAACTCAACACCGTAAATCATTTTAAACGGATTGTTCGGATCACGCTTTTTATTAATTGCGGAAACTGCCGCCTGAGCCTTCGGAAAAGCCTGCGCTACCATATGATCGCTGATCGCAATCGCATCCATTCCCCAACGATCTGCGGTTTCAATAAATTCCTCAATATCACAAACACCGTCCATCTCCGACAGCTTTGTATGGACATGCAGCTCAACGCGCTTTTCTTTTTCCTCATCATAGCGCTGTACTGCTTCGATTTCCTCAGTCATATGCGGTTCAAACACATATTCACCCGCATAGGTATCATAAACCACATCACCGTACGCAATAATCGTCGATCCCTTACGAATGGGCGCCTGCTCCTCGGCCTGCTTCTTACTTAAAAAGCGCTTCATGATCATTGCGTCATCATCATCGCAAATCCAATAATTCTGAATCACATACAGCTTATCGGGATTTTTCTTAGAGCGTACCTCACGCTCCTCCGCATCGAATATTTTACCGCTGATGCTGACCTGCGGCATTTCCTGATTGATTTGATTGATCGCAACGCGCCGATATTGATCTAACGGCTTCAGCTTTTTATTGCCGCCGGCGCGGCGCTTCGCTTTGCCCTCGGGCGCAGAGGTGCTTACCTCTGCAGCGGCTTTTTTCGCTGTAACCGCCTTTACGGCAGGGACACTTTCTGCTTCCGCGGTCTTTTTATTTTCTTTGATCAAAATATTCAGCTGAAAGCCGCAGTCCCGTAAAAACTGCACTAACAGATGCTTATTTTGAACAGCGATATCACGCTGTGCTTCCTCATTGATTCGATATACGATATATGTATCCTCTAAGGCCGGCATTGCGCTGATAAATACTTCGCCCTCTCGATGCAGCGACACATAATGCTTGATATAGTCAAATACCTCAAATATATTTGTATCTGTATGCTCACAAATGATATGACATTCTACCTCACAGCGCACAAGCTTTTTAAAGCGCATAATAAATCGATCCCATATTTGATACGGTAAAACACGCTTTAAGCGCAGGGACAGCTCTAATCGATTACCGGCCTTATGATAGTGCGGCATCATTGTAAAGCTTGCACCCTCAAAATAGCTTAAGGCTGTTTCTTCAAGTCCCAATTTTATGATTACATCTGTCAGCTTACATTCCATAGCGCATCCTCGTTTCCCTTTTTCACTAAGCATCATTTTACCATAAATCAGTATTTAAAAAAAGAAAGAAGCTTGATTTTTACCAAGTTCTTTCCGAGTGCTTCTTTTGATTATTTCAGCTATTTCCAATAGCCGTAGTATTTGTCATATAAGGCTTCATTGTATTCATCGGCACCGTCGACATTGGAGCTTTTAAAAATCGGCGGATTGGTGCCTGATTCCACAAGCAGCTGAATCACCTGTGTAATCAAAGCCTGCGCAAGAGCGATTCCGATACAGTCGCTGGTTGCGCCGATCGGTGTATCTAAGCCCTTGATCATATATCCGGCATCGCCCTTCGGGGAACCGTTGTCCAATACGACGTCCGCAAGCTCAAATAAGCGCTTACCGCAGGAATGACGCGAGCTTGTGGCGGCGGAATGTGCCATTGAGGTCATTGCGATCACATGACAGCCGACCTTTTTGGCTTCCAAAGCCATTTCCACCGGTACCGGATTGCGGCCGGAGTTGCTGATGATTAAAATCGTATCTTTTGCCTCTACCTTATACAGCTTGATCATCGCTGCCGCATAGCCTTCCAATCGCTCTAACAGCGTACTTTTGTTTGTCATTTCATGAAGCATCAGCTCCGGCGGTAAAATGGCCTTTACATAGGCTAATCCCCCGGCCCGAACATACAGCTCCTCTGCGATCATATGGGAATGGCCCGAACCGAAAACATAAAAACGTCCGCCTGCCTTACAGCTATCACTCACTAGCTTTGCCGCTTGAAGTAATGCCTCCTCTTGTGTCTCACTGACCTCCTTCAGTTTGTTTTGAACATAGCTTAAATAGTCCTTTACAACATGATTCATTTCTGATTCCTCCATTTCTTGATTTGTTCAACGATTTCCTTCATCAGCCTTTCACCCTCACCCTTCGCAAACGGACTGCTTGCGGCTTCATAATAGTGTTTATCATAAGCATCTGCATCGGCAATATACATTTGATAGCCGTTCGTATAGCTGATAAAATGGGTATGCGCATCCGCATAAGGATTACTGAGCTGAGAAAACAGCTCACCGGGAAAGCCGATAAAAATTTCATCGTTCAGCTTCAACATTTCTACATTCAGCGGATATTCTCGAATGCCTTCATCATGCAGCGCAAACAAATAATCTGCCGCTGCGCCTTCCACCGCATTTTCCAATAAACGAATGTCTTGCGTGCTGAGTCCTCGTGCTTTTCCCTGTTCCAGTTCAGCCTTGCGCTTTTCTACCGTCGCCTGTGCCGAATCGATCGACAGCGGTACTCTGCCCTTTAGCGTAAGTGAAAGCGTTGTATGCGCTAAAGTATGCAGGGTAAACGGGACAAGATTTGAACGCAGCTGTTTGACAGCCTGCGCAAGCTGATCGCCCATTCGCTTTACCTCTTGAAAATCACTGCCGCATCTTGTGAAGCGTGAGGAAATATCACCGCAGCTTCCGTTGAGATACATGCACATCGCATAACCTTCCTGTTCGATTGCTTTCGCAAAAGCACCGCAGAAATCACTGCTGATATAACAATTGTCAGCCTTTAATATCGTCGGATGACAAGCAAAATTGACGATCAATGCTTTTTTATCCGCATGCCTTGCTTCCATGATCCAAAGCGAAGGATCGCCCGGCAGCTCAGTATCATTGCGATTGGATCCGATACCCTCACATGCACCGAAGGCAATCTCAACACTTCCCTCACTCAGCTCACTCACTGCCTCACCGAGAGCACAAAGCGTCTGTTCACAGAGATATTCAATATAAGCTTGATCCACCTCACCAAGCAGACTTTTAGCTGCCTTTAAAAAGCCGTGATTACTGTCAATGATTCCGCTCGGTCCCGAATGTGTATGAATCGCAGAAAAATAAAGCTGTGAAAAATGCAGTCCGCTTTGTTTACAGCGTTCCTTGACCCGATTTATCAGTAAATGATCGACAGCCAATAAATCATATGCCGCTATCGCATATCGCTTTTGATCGTGCTGAAACACAAACACCTTTACATACAAATCATCATGAACTGCTTCGGCATTTCGTGTCACTGCATAGCCTGCCAGCTTACACGGAATACTCGGTGTAATCACCTTTTGCGCAAAGCCAAAGCTCATAGTATCACCTCACCTGTTGATTAATTCAAGTATATCACATGTATATACATGTTGTAAATACAAAATTACTGTCTTAGTGCTATACACAAACAATAAAAATTGCTATAATAGCACCGGAGGAAACACTATGACAAATAAAAAAGACGCTATTACAGCGTATATTGAAAATCATATCCAAAATAAGCTCTATTCCCCCGGACAAATCATTCCGTCCGAATCCGAATTCTGTCGCTTATTTCATGTTTCACGTATGACGGTAAGAAAAGCACTGGATGAACTTGTTGCACAAGGCGTGCTGTATAAAGAAAAAGGCAGAGGTACCTTTGTATCACAAAAGCCTCGTTATGCTTCCTTTCAATGCGGCTACGGCTTTAAGCAGGAAGCATTGCGCAGAGGATTTGTGCCCTCGACAAAAGCTGTCACAATCAATTTAATCAAGGCAGATCATGAATTGGCTGATAAGCTCAAGGTTGAAATCAATGAAGCACTGTGGGAGGTAAAGCGAATTCGCTGTATCAATGATATTCCGGTAGTTTATGTACATGAATATTATATCTATCATCAATGTGAGGATTTAACGATAACGATTGCCGCAGAATCAATTTACGACCATTTGGCAAAAAAGAACATCAGCTTTGCGTTTGCCGATCAGCGACTAGAGGCAATTTTATGTCCTGAGGAGATTGCGAATGACCTGCATATTTCAGATAAGCATCCGGTGCTGTTGATGTCGGTGCTGGCCTATATGAAAAACGGTGTGCCGTTTAACTATGGTTTGGAATACTATGTAAGCGATCAGCTGCCGCTGATTCAATCGATCTATAATAAAAATAATGGTAATGTAAACTAGTGAGTGGTTTTAAGAAACTCCGCTTTAAACTAGTAAGTG
>CANSQL010000019.1 GCA_947649125.1 uncultured Erysipelotrichaceae bacterium
CTGTCTGCATCATATTGACTGCTTCTTATCGTAAAGTGATCGCCGTAGATGATTTGTCCCGGGCTTGTGATTGCCAAGATATTTTCATCAGGTCCCATGATATGGATAGTTCCGTCTGCCTCTGCCGCTTTATAGTTTCGATTCATCGGTTTTGTCGCATGGATCTTGATATCTTTTCCTGTGTCTCCGCTGTAGTTATAATCGATCGTTTTATTGTCATTCGTCCATGCGATGGTATGATCCTCGTTGGTATCTACTTCTATCAGTACATCGCCATCTGTATCGACAACTCCGTCAACCTCTGTAACAGGTGTTACCTTACCTTTGCCGTTCGTCACATAAATCGGCTTTTCTTTAAAGCTGATTGTTCTTGTACCCTTTTCTATATTGATAGATAATTCGATTGTTTTATCACTGTAGTTTCCTGTAGGGTCATGACTGGTTGCCTCTACAATCACCTTGCCCATTTGATTATTCAAGGAAGCATTTAATATCGTTACCAATCCATTCGCATCTACCGATATCACATCCGTTGGACTTCCTGCCTTTAGCTGATACGTTACAGTACTTCCGGTTGGATTACCTGCCGTATAAAGCTGAAAGGTTTTGTTTGGTGCATATACCTCACTGTATGCCTTATAGCTGTTTCCATCCTTCGGCAGCTCATTTCCTGCATCATCTGTATAGATGAAGTTTTGTGCTCCGGCTGTAACTGTAAAGGTCAGCTCAGCTACCGCCTTTGCCTGTCCGACTCCGCCTTCCTTTTCCGCTACGATCGTTACCGTTCCGACACCGTTGATTGTCACTACTCCGCTGTTTGGATTGATCGTGATGATATTGGTGGAACCATCCTTGATCTTATAGGTGACAGGATTATTGTTTGTACTTCCCTTGACTGTCGCATAGACACTTACATTCGTATCTGTTACCTTCACACTCTTTTGACTTATCATGTTGACGGCAGCACTTGTTTCATAGAATCTTAAATCCTCTGCATTCGCCACTCCGACATTAATTGTCAATGGGATTTGTTTGGTACTCCATTTATCAGATACTGTTACCGTGATATGATAGCTTTGTACTCCTAAGTTTCCTGTTGTCTTAATGACTCCTGTATTCGCATCGACAGTGAATAAACTCGAATCACCGCCTATTTCTATTCCGTACTTATAAGTAATCGTTGAGGAACCGCCGATATTATCCGGTGTTCCTGTCGTACCTTGAATAGTTCCAATGATTCCGTTTGTCTTTACATTGGTGTCTGTTGCGGTAAAGGTAGGAATAATACTGTCTGATGAATTCGCATGCGGTGTTACACTTCCGTCCACCTGTTTATAAATGATAATTTCCTTTTCTGTGAAAGCTGAATTATAATTATCATTTCCACTGTCAGGATCATCATCAGCGGTTGCCTTAATCTTAACTTTACCGAAAGCTCCGTTTCCCTTATAAGTAATCGCTCCTGTATCCGCATCGATATCAATCAAATACGTGTCCCCACCGCTCACACTGTAGGTTACTTTAGTTCCTGTATTGGGAGTAGGTGTCGCTGTTTCATTCCAAGCTGTTGCGGCATCCGCTACTGATTTCTTTGTCTGATTTGAATCATCAAAAGCAATTGTCGGATCTGTCGCATTAACACTGAAGGATGCACAAACCCTGGTTTTATTAGCTTCCTGAGATTGCGGCGCTCCGTTTGCATCAGTAGAGGTGATACAAAATTTATAATCGCCGACCTTTAAACTATTATTTATTAAATTAGGCGCATTACTTTTTATCGCAACCTTCATACTTCCGTCTTTACTGATGACTTCAAAATTATCATAGGTTGTATCCGTACCGTCAAATGATTCTATTTGATAAGAAAACGGCGCAACTCCCTGTTTCATAGTGATTTTACCTACTGTATCCTCACTGTTTACATTCTTTGTATGCTCATAGCTGCCGTGAATTGCACCGGCCTGTGGTTCCGCTGTATATATCATCGTATGATCTGCAATATAAAACGTCATCGTTGATGAAAAATCTGAGCTGTATCTCGGTCGATTGTAGGAACTTTGTTCCTCATTCAGTAATTTGACTTCATATCTGCCGTTCGGCAAACCCGCCAAATCTATTTCATATTCACCCGATGTGCTGACTCTGCCAAGCTTACGGTAATATTCATTAGAATTTTGATCGATTACAACTGCCGAAAGATAATTCGTTCCCGTATCATTGGCTGTTGCCTTAATCGTCATTTTTTGATTTGTATAAAATTGATTGCACGATTGATTATTTCGATATAGGTCCTGAATAGAAACATTGTAGCTGTTATTCAATATTCTTAACATCAAAGCATTGGCTGTTGAATAATCACCGTAACTTGTATTCGATGCAACTAATTTGTTCCACTGATTTACACCCGTTTGTTCCCCGGATACAAAAACAATATCATCTTTCTTTATTTCTATCGCGGGGCGTAAGCGATCATCTAACCGCAACTTAATACTACCTGCCCAAGTACCTATCATTTGCAACTGTGAACCTTCAATAAAAACACATGAACTACCTGCAGCGATCTGAATGTTTTTTGCATCTACAAAATCCAAGCGATCGTCAGGATGCAGATAATAGATCCGCCATGTATCTGTAGTAGGTTTTAACATTAGATTAGTTGTATTTAAATTATATCTTGATAGCTCAGACATCGACGGAAGAAATAAGTAATTCATATTATATTTTGTGTACTTTTCTGAATCTTGTTCTTTTACCAACTGCAGCTCCTCAACAGATAAGGTTTGATTTATGTTTGTAAACCAATTATATTCCTCAGTGGTTGTATAATCACAATAGCGTACATGATGATTGCTGCTTGGGACATATATGCTATTACCGGCTGTATTAGCTCCGCATCTGATAACATTTGCTTGCGTTTGACTTGTCATCAGCACATAAGAATCAGAGGTTTCGCTTAACACATCCCATACAAGCGGTTGATTATTATTGGATATCAGATATACTTTATTACCTACCGATAACTTATATTGTCCAAACGATGCAGTAGCTGCTCTTAAATTATCATCACAATATGCGTAGGCAATAGAAAAAGCAGCTGCAATTGTTACAACGCTGAACAATACTTTTCTCCACATAGCAATCAATCCTTTCACTGAGTTTTGTATAAAACAAAATTTTAATAATCATTATAGAATGAAATACACATATAATACTAAAAGCCTATTTAATAGGTATAAATCAATCATGATCAAATATGATATATTCAATCATTTTATTGTGAATAACACAAAAAGCAACAGTCTGTACAGAGAGAAAAAGCACTGTAAAATACAATACTCCTATACTCTTGCACAAACCAGTCGTAATCCATATATACAAAGTTCATTTTTTTATAAAATTTATTGAAATTTTTTTATCGTAACTTAAATACTCATATAAAACAATCAAAATAACTGCTTCAATACTACTTTAATAACGCTTCAAAATCAATTGTCCAACCGTCCTTTACTAAAACAGCATAATATTCATCATCATTTGTCTGCAGATATTCATACAGCTTTTTAGCTTCCATAATTTCATCATGATTGCGATTACGCATCTGACGTTCATCTACGGCCCAGTTTCTTAATAAAAAGTATGCTTCCTTAGAGGAATTCACGATCCGATTTTGATAGATGACGGATTCATTGTTAGTGATATCAGCCTCTGTATTACCGGAATTGGAATTAAACGCATAAACGGCACTGCCGATGGTGATGCAGCAGGCAGCTCCTAACGCGATATTCACTAAAGGGTTCGCTGAGATATGATGATGTCCCTTAAATACAGGTACTGAAATCGGAAACAGATGCTTAAAATCATAAATAAGTGCAGCGGAAAGAACTGCCGACAGTGTTGCACTTTTAAAATTCAACGGCGCATCCTCATTATTTTCATTATACTTTGTAATCATATTCTTTAGCGTTTTTTTCGCTGTAAATAAGCGTGATTTTACGGTTCCTTCAGGTACATCAAGAATGAATGCACAATCCTGCATGCTCAGCTGTTCAAAATATACAAGTAAAACAACCTGCTTCTGTTGAAGCGGCAGTTGATCTATCATAGATAATAAAACATCACGATCGCTTTTAAAATGAATTTGGTTCTGCGGTAAATATTCATCACGTTCCTCAATCATCATGCTTGTGATTACACTGTTTTCAATATCAATCGCAACATCTTTGTTTTTACGAAACATATCGGTACATTTTCCGTGAATGATTTTACAGCACCAATGATAAAAGCGATCTGCTTCACGCAAATTGGCTAAGGAAGTATGAACTTGAATAAAGGTTTGTTGAACCGCATCCTTTGCATCTTCATTGTTTTTGCACAGCTTCATAGCTACATATTCTAAAC
The DNA here is from genome assembly GCA_947649125.1 of uncultured Erysipelotrichaceae bacterium. GTDB lineage: Bacteria > Bacillota_I > Bacilli_A > Erysipelotrichales > Erysipelotrichaceae > C-19. The sequence goes on from CANSQL010000019.1 coordinate 4,399, forward strand.
GCTTATGATAACGATCATATAATTCATTAAACGCATTTTCGTTTCCCTGCTGCGCCTCTAAAACAAGTTTTTCATCACTGTATGCCTTCATAAAAACAATGTGTATGATATATACCGCTTTATTTATATCATAGCTCTCCTTTATTTTCATATTAACTACAATGCAAAAATTTGTCAAGTAAAATATCATGGTAAATGTTGTTAAAAGTATGAAATTTACAATTTTAAACAGGGGATAAAGCAGGGATTTACCGGTAGAATATTATGACGGACAGATAAACAGAGGCCTTTTCGGCCCCTGTTTATCCACATTAAATAGTAGAGTTTATTTTACTGTCAGATTGGTTTATTGCGTTTATTGCTTTCTTCACTTCCGGTCGAATGGACTCGTCTAACTTAAGTATCTGCATCGCTTCATTTAGAGTTTTATTCAATTCCTTCATCAAGCTGCGGACATTTTCAACTGCCATTTCAATGCGTCCTTTTTCAAGTCCTTCCGCAATTCCTTCGGCTCTTACACCTCTTGATAAGTCGCACATACCATCAACCTCCCTGTCTATCGCTCTTGTCATCATTGAACTAACACACTCTAGACGAGTGTGGGTTTTTTTGAATAATCCCATGGTTTAGTTCTTAAATCTATTTTATCATATATTCGTCTTTATGGAAGAAAGGAAGTGTTTATTTATGCATAAAGATGAAGCTTTGCTCAAATTTGAATATATGATGGAGTATAGAAATCTATCTAAAAACACGGTTAAAATGTATTCCTGGTATCTATCTCAATTCTTTGAATTTTGTTCCTGCGAGGATGATGTATCTTTTTTAACTTGCTCCCATGCTCAGAATTTCATTCTATATTTAAAACAGAGGTATGCACCCCGTTCTTTAAATGCGGTCATCAGTGGTATTCGCTATTTTTTTGATGTCGTTTTGGAAAGACCTTTGTCCAGAAGGCAGTTTCCAAACATCTTATATCCGCCATATGAAATCTTTGTTTTTTCGAAAGAACAGATCCTTGCTTTGGTCGATACCTCTGATGTCCGCCTTCGTGCTATGATCCTTCTTGGTGTCGCTGCCGGACTTAGGGTAGGAGAAGTTGCTAGATTAAAAGTTAAAGATATTGATTCCAAGTCTCCTGTCAAAATGATTCATGTTCGTAATTCAAAAAGAAACAAATCAAGAAAGGTCCCTTTGTCCAATACCCTTCATAAAGCCCTGCAAGAATATTGGAAAGTTTACCGTCCTGATCCCGATGGATTTCTTTTTACGGGACAAGATGGCTCTCACATCAATCAGAACTATATTAATAATATGTTCAAAACACATCTTAGAAAATTTAGCTTTTATTCTGACAAAATTCGTTTCCATAATCTAAGGGACACCTATGCTACTTTAATGCTGCGTAACGGATGTAATATATTCACGCTAAAAAAATTACTTGGACATTCTAGCTTTTCCACTACTGCTCGCTATATCAAGTGTGATACCTCAGATTTAGAAAAAGTTCACATGTTTTCTGATAATTGGGGAATTTCTTTATGATCGGCATTCAAGATATCTTTCAATCCATGCAGGATGAACATAGAATAGATGAATCCACATTGAACGCTAAACAGAGAAAGGTCCTTAAAGACATCATCGAATGTAAGACAGGTCTAAAAGGACTAAATAAAGACATATGCGAATCTTGCGGTCATACTGAGATTCATTATAATTCGTGCAGAAATATAAATTGTCCCAATTGCCAAGCTTATGATCGCGAAGTCTGGATTAATAAGGAAAATAGATTTGCTCTGAATGTTAATTATTTTCATATCGTATTCACGATCCCATCTGAACTGAACGTACTTTCATTAATCGATCCAAAATTAATATATTCTATACTTTTCCGATCTGTTTCTCAAACATTAAAAGAACTATCTTCAGATAAGAAATATCTAGGAGCTAACATAGGATTCACAGCGGTTCTTCATACGTGGGGACAGAACCTTTCTTTGCATCCTCACATTCACTGTATCATCCCTGGTGGAGGATTAGATTCCCTTAAACGTTGGAGATCATCAAAGAAGAAATTCTTTATTCCTGTCAAAGTAGCTTCTAAGATGTTTCGTGGTAAATTCCTAGAACTATTAAAATCCGAATTTGATAAAACAAAATTAGAGGATAGAAAACAATTTCAGGAAATAATTGATATATGTTATGAGAAAGACTGGGTAGTATATGCGAAGAAACCTATGAAGAGCGCTAAACACGTCATTGGATACCTAGGTCGTTATACACATAGGATTGCGATAAGCAATGCTCGTATCCTAAGATATGAAGATAAGAAGGTCACATTCAAATATAAGGATTATAAAGACGGTAATAAGCTGAAGGAAATGACTCTAGAAGATAGCGAATTTTTCAGACGTTTTATGTTGCATGTATTGCCGAAAGGGTTTATGAAGATACGTCACTATGGATTTCTAGGTAATCGTAATAAAGAAGAACGTATAGCGGCACTAAGGTTAGCCACAAAAACACCTGAAGTTGCACCACTAGAGATAAATCCAAAAGAAATCATATCGAAAATATTAAAAAGAGACGTCTCTGTCTGCACTGTATGCGGACAGAAACGTCATCCACAGCTGGAATAACGGACTAATTCCAGAGCCACCAGCCCAATGTATCCATTGGGTAAGGGGACTATACCCAATATACATCAAAAAGAATATTTTGAAAAGAAAAAAAGCTATATTGATCAAAAACTTCTTTAATTTTTGGGGATAGAGAAAATACTTATATCCATAAAGAGTGTGATAGTTCAATGAAACTAAAACATCAAGGAGCTTTTATAAAGATTCCTCGATGTTTTTTTCTATCCTTGATGTTTTAATTATCTAAGGTATTATACCATAGTTTTTGCTTAATTGATATTTTTTATCCTCTGCCGGCATCTTTGCTTTAAATAATAGATTCAACATTTTCATCATGCCGTTTTTATCATCTTTTATATCATATTCACGTTTTGGATAAATCATCACGACTGACAGCTTATCATAATCCTCTTTCGGAAATTGATACTTTGTTTCCAAGCACTCCTCGGTTATTGTGTACTTATTTAATACACCCTCCATCGCTTTATTTGAATTCATCACGATCCATATTGAATATACCTTTTTAAGATTCTGAAACTCTGAATTCTGAAAGCCGCCCTGCATGTTTTTCTGTTTCGCTAACAGCCTGCTGCAGTAATATACCGCTCTGCTTAATATAGGATACGGTGTGTTACTGCAGTTCTGTGCTTCGATGTTGATAAACAATCCGATTCTTTCATTTTCATCGGAATTCGGCAGCTTCGCATCAAACAAGATATCATATTTGATCTCTGCCCCGTGAACGGATTGATCCTCGACATTACGACCTTGGATTTTATCAGATTCATCATCTAAAGACACATCTAACTGCGGATCATGCTCGATATAAGAAGGTATTTCCTCTACCGGAATATCACGATACTCAGCCACACACTCCTTCATAATCCGTGCCAGTATCTGTTTATTACTCAGTATTTTCTTACAATACTCATCATATGCTTTATTCAAATCATTGTTTTCAATCGCATCTGCGATTTCTAATTTACTCCCCATAGGTTCACTCCCCACTGTTATATCGGTAAATTCAGAAGCATGCTTCATGCTTCTGTTAAGCTGTCTTAATTATAACATAACTCAATAAAGATAGATACTTAAATCAGACAAATAATGTCATTTTCATCCCTCGAGATACTGCATACAAGCACCGATAAATAAAACAGAAAAAGGATGCAGATAGCTGCACCCTTATCGATACTAATGACACTTATAAACGATTATTCAAAGCCCTCGTCAACATCGGTACGATTTGATTCTTTCGTGATAAAATATCCTCTTGAAAGCTGCGTTTTTCATCCTTGCGATTCGGAAACGCATCCGTAACCGTATCCGCCAAGGCACCGGCCCCGAAGAATAACGAACCGTTTTCTAAAATACTTGTGAAGGCAACGACCAGTAAATCCAAACGATGTCTTTTCACATAGCTTTCCATTTCTCGCTGCATTGCCTCAGCGATCTCATCGACCTCATCAAGCTCTAAAGCGATAATTTGTGCAATCATGACCGGATGATCATCAATCACAAATCGCTTGATATCCTTACTGATCAGCTCACGCATCGTTTTACCGCGAATATTGGATGAAACCGTAAACAGTTCCTTCGCAAAGGCTTCAATATTCAATTCGGCAATTTCCGCAAGAGCTGAAGCAACCCCTTGATCCTTCAAGGTTGAAGTCGGAGAGCGAAAGCGCAATGTATCCGATAAAATAGCTCCTAACAACAGACCGGCCAACTCCTTGGAAATTGACATTTGATTTTCCATATAAATTGAGGCAATAATCGTTGCGGTACTGCCGATGATTTCATTACGGAAGGAAATCGGACGATTGGTAAAAATATCACCGATGCGATGATGATCGATCACCTCTAACAGCTCTGCCTCCTCGATTCCCTGTACCGATTGTGAATATTCATTATGATCCACAAGAATCACTTTTTTATTATGACTGTTCAATATATGATAACGGGAAATATAGCCGCATAGATGATTTTCATCATCAACCACCGGATAGCTGCGAAAGCGTGTTTTCATCATTTTTTTCTCCGTATCGGCAACAAGATCATTGATATTGAAGGTAATCAACTCCTTCTGCATCATCAACTTGACCGGCGGCGCAAAGAACAGGAAGCGTGAGGTATTCATCGTACCATGCCCGGAAATGATGATCGGACAATGATTTCGCTTAGCTTCCTCGATAACCTCATCCTCGACACGATCATCCCACACAACGATCAAAAGACCCGCACCCTTGCGAATTGCCGCAAGCTGTGCATCGGTATCATTGCCTACGATTACTAAGCGGTCCTTCAAATCATAATTTTTCAAGCGTGTTTCGGCAATCGCAATAATGCTGACCTTACCGTTAAAATGAATTTTTTCATCATCATATACAAGTCTGCCGTTGATCGTTTTTGCGATATTAACAGCCGGTGTTTCCTTCAATAAACGAATAGATAAAGCCGTATCACCTAAGCCGATCGTCGCTAGGTCTGATTTTGTCACCATTCCCAACAGCTGTTTTTTCTCATTAACGATACCGAGCGAACGCTTTCCGCTTCGATCCATTACCTGAAGCGTTTCATACATTGTGCTTTCAGGCGTAATCGTCAGAGCTTCATCCATATCAATTTCCGCTAAAACGGCACGTGCATCCTCAAACAGCATCGGCTCCTCAAAGCCAAAGCGATTCAACAGCCATTTGGTTTCATCGTTCAATTCACCCAAACGACACGCCGTTGCCTGTTCCCCCTGCCGAATCTTAAGCTGTGCATACGCAATCGCAGAAACAACGGAATCACTGTCCGGATGCTTATGTCCTGTTACATATATCATATCGCTTGCTTTCATAGCGCCTCCAATCCGATCACTGCGGATCCATTCTTATTTATTATAACATGAATCAACTGTGTTTTCATTAATTCAGCTTCAATTCGATTTCTTTTCCGAGCAGCAATTTTTTTGTCTTTCCTTTATTATCACCGCTTTTTCACCTGATTTTCACATAAGCATTCTCTTTTCGCTTTATCACATAATTCCGGCAATATTACAATCGATTTTTTTATCATTTCACATAAAATCAGTATTTTTTTGCCGTAAAAAATGCTTATAATAATAGCGTATTAAAACAGGAGGAATTTTATATGGAATACAATGCAAATGAAAATAAACAGCTTGAATATGATACCGTGAATGAGATTAATGAAAATGAAATGCTTCAAGAGGATACAGAGCTTCAACTGAATGCTCCGATATCTGATACCTACGAAAATGAGCAGCAGAATGAATTTGATTTTTCAAGTAATACAGAGGATACTGATATCATTGACGCGGAATATGAGGAACAGGATTATCATGAAATTCCTGTTGAACAAACTTCCGATACTTATCATGAGCATATACCGAATTTTGTTTTATATGAAAACAATGCTTCTCAAGGGAATGAGAGCGAGAGCAATACTTCCGAAAAACGCAGAAAGCACAGTAAAAAAGCATACGGACAAGGACAGCGGACGGCATTGCTTGCCTTATCGTGTTTGTTGTTAGGAGGAATCGGCGGTGTCAGCGGTACGTATTTGATGGATCATTTTACCGGCGGCAGACGTACCACTGTGGTTTATCAGGGAGTTGATCAGGTCGATAAAGACGGAAATAAGGTTACCAACCTGTCCGTCAAGGATATTGTCGCAAATACAGAGAAAAGTGTCGTTGAAATCACAACGGAATCTGCCGCAACAGACAGCTTCTTTCAACAGATGGTAACGACCGGTGCAGGAAGCGGTGTGATTATTTCCGAGGACGGTTATATTGTCACCAATAACCATGTCGTAGAAGGAGCCAATAAAATAACGGTACGCGATAAAAGCGGAAACGAATATGCGGCAGAGCTGATCGGAACTGATGCGAAAACCGATTTGGCGGTCATCAAGGTCAATGCGAACAATTTATCTGCGGCAGTGTTGGGCAATTCTGCATCATTAAGTGTCGGCGATGAAGCAATCGCAATCGGAAATCCACTCGGTGAATTAGGCGGTACCGTTACCCGCGGTATTATTTCCGCCTTAGATCGTGAAATCAATATTGACGGACAGGCGATGACGCTGTTACAGACAGACACTGCCATCAATAAAGGCAACAGCGGCGGCGGATTGTTCAATTCTCAGGGGCAGCTGATCGGTATCGTCAATGCGAAATCATCGGGAAGCTCGGTAGAAGGCTTAGGCTTTGCGATTCCGATCGATACTGCGAAGCCTGTCATCGAATCTTTGATCACAAGCGGCTATGTGACAGGCAGACCGCAGCTCGGTGTTTCGATGGTAAACATCACCGATGAAATGAGCGCCTTCCAATCCGGTGTTGATGAATTGGGTGTTTATGTAGCGAAGGTAAATCGTGATTCCGCCGCAGAGGAAGCAGGACTTGAGATAAAGGACCGCATTATCTCAGTCGAGGGCAAGGAAATCTCAACATCAGATGAAATCGCTAAAATCATCGACGGCAAAAAGGTCGGCGACACAATTAAAATCGTTGTGGAAAGAGATCGTAAAAAGGTAACACTGAACGCAACACTGAAGGAAGCAGTCAATACGGAAGACAGCGGACAGATCACAGAGCACAGATAAACAAAGACAGCACTTTATAAAAAGGTGCTGTTTTTAGCAATATGCAAGCGGTTATATTTGGTAAATTCTTGAATTTTTTTTAGGAATGACATGTATTTCAGAGGCACATTGTGTTATACTAAAAGAAAGGATACAGGAGGTATGATTATGGATCAAACTTTAGAAAAGCGTAAGCTTGTTTTAGTCGGTACCGGCTTTGTGGGAATGAGCTTCGCATATACGTTATTGACTACTCCGGGAATCGATGAGCTCGTATTAGTCGATATTGATTATGAAAAAACTGTCGGCGAGGAGATGGACTTATCTCATGGCTTGCCGTATGCGCCGAGCAAAATGAAAATCAAGGCAGGAAGCTATGAGGACTGCAAGGATGCCGATATCGTCGTAGTTACAGCCGGGGCGGCACAAAAGCCGAACCAAACACGCTTGGAGCTTACCGTAGTCAATGCGAAAATCATGAAAAGCATCGCTGAACAAATCAAGGCTAGCGGTTTTAACGGTGTATTGATCATCGCCAGCAATCCGGTCGATATCATGAGCTATGTCGCATGGAAGGTAACCGGTCTGCCGAAGGAAAAGGTAATCGGAAGCGGTACTCTGTTGGATACAGCGCGTTTACGTTATCTGATGAGCGAATACTTAAATATTTCCTCAAAGAATATTCATGCATATATTATGGGTGAGCACGGTGATTCCAGCTTTGTCCCTTGGACAAACTGTTATATCGGCTGTAAGCACCTGTTGGAGTTCCTTGATGAAAAGGATAAGGACCTCAGTGATTTACTGGAAATCTATAAGCAGGTGCAACAGGCTGCATATGAAATCATCAATCGTAAAAAGGCAACCTATTACGGCATCGGCTTGTCTTTGAATCATCTTGTACATTCTATTTTGAAGGATGAAAATTCAATCATGACAGTTTCAGCCCATCAAAACGGTGAATACGGTCAAGAAGGACTCTATATCGGTGTCCCGGCAATTGTCGGCGCACAAGGTATCAAGGAAATCATTCAGCTTCCGTTAAATGAAGTCGATCAAAACAAATTCGATTCCAGCTGTGTGACACTGAAGCAGATTATTGAAGACAGCATTAACGATTTACTATAATAATAAAAAAGATTGTGCGATGACATTCTGAATGAATATCAAGCACAGTCTTTTCTTATTAAGCAAGCTTATTCAACAGCGCAACCACTGCCCCGCCGAACGCAACGGCACAGGCGCTTGTTAAAATTGTAATAAGATCATAATTCGCATTCAACGGTATTAAAACAATACTGGAGGCTATAATCAAACCGAGAATAAAGCTGAGTGTCGCAATGCGATCCTTTTTCAGCGCAATTCCGGTCAAGGCCGCCGATACCAAAATCCCCAGTACTACACCGATTGCGATAAACACAAGTGAAATTAAAACATCGGGCGCAAAGGTTGTGACCGCCGCAACATACGATTTAAACAAATAATACTGATTGAATATCAACAGCACCATAGAACCGCTGACACCCGGCAGCAGCATCGCAAAGCCGCTGACAAAGCCTGCCCCAATCATGATGAGGCAATGAAGCAGTGTAATATCGGGAAAGCTTGGATTGACCTGCACCGCATCACTGCTCGGAGCTAAGAAATTAATCAGAAAGATCAGTGCCGCTCCGATCAAAACCCATATCCAATTTACGCGTTGTTCCTTGACCTCAGATTTTAAAAACAGCGGAATACTGAAAACGACCAAGCCGATAAACCAATAAATCGTCTGTGTCGGAAAATGCTCAAAAAGAATATTCAGTATTTTCGCAAAGCCGACCAAACCGACTGCCGCACCGGCCAACACCTCAATCAAGAATATAAGCTGTTCCTTGCGTTTCGGATTATGCGGCTTGAATACACCGGCAATCGCTTCCATCGCCTGTTGGAAGATTCCTAAAATAACCATCATCGTTCCCCCGCTGACTCCGGGAATAATATTCGCAATGCCGACGGCAATACCGCCGATAATATTTCGCAACATGAAAAATACCTCCTGTCGGTATTGATAAGTATACCGACAAAAGGTATAAAATTCAAGTATTTCCTGTATCAGCGTTCACTTTCCTTCACCCATTCACCGATTTTTTTCAAATCAGCCTGTACGACCTTAAAGTTTTTCAGCTTCCATTCCCAGTTCGGTGAACCGATCGTTGACGGTGTATTCATTCTGCCGACGGCCTTTAAGCCCAATACGTCCTGCATCGGTATGATACATATATCAGCTTCACAATTCAACGCAAAATGATTCAATAAGTCATGGAAGTTGCGCTCTTTATAGTCACGGTTATGGAAAAAGCGGCGCAGAGCGATTTTCAAATTCGGATGCTGCTCCTCATACCATTGTTCGCTTGTCATATTATCATGTGTTCCCGTATATACGATCACATGATCGCCGAACCCTTTACGCAGTCGTTTCGGCTCCATTTCAAACTGCAGTACCCGCATGCCGTACAAATCGTAGGCATCTCTGAGCGTATGCACCTCAGGACGCAGATCACCGAGGTCCTCTACGACGATTTCAATATCGGGAAGTACGCGATAAATGCGGTCAAACAAATCATAAGCAGGCCCTTCGACCCATTCTCCTTCAATCGCCGTATCACAGGATGCAGGTATTTTCCAATACGTATCAAAGGCACGAAAATGATCGATGCGAATAATATCAAACTGCTTTTTTGCCCAAGCTAAGCGTTTGATCCAAAAGCTGTAGCGATTCTTTTTCATCCGTCCCCAATGATAAATCGGATTGCCCCAACGCTGACCGGTCCAGCTGAAATAATCAGGCGGTACACCGGCCACAAATGACGGACTTCCGTCCTTCTCCAATAAAAACTCTTTGCGATTTTCCCATACATCGGCAGAATCCAACCCGACATAGATCGGCATATCACCCATGATTTTGATTCCGTTTTCAAGTGCATAGGTCTTCACTCTTTGCCATTGCAGATAAAACATAAATTGTAGAAATTTTTCATAAGCAGCAGCCTCTGCCATATCCTTGCGCGGCGGCTTGTTTTTTACCCAATCCTTATCTGCTTCCTCCCATTCGACCCAGCATTTGTTTTCATTCTTATGCTTGAATGCGGCAAACATCGCATAGCTGTCCAACCATTCACATTCCGCACAAAACGCCTCGTATTCCGCTTTAAAGCGTGAAAACTCCTTTTTAAAATTACGAAATGCCTTTTTTAAATAAGGCTCCTTGAATTCTCTGACACCGGTATAATTCACTGTTTCCTGAAACTTATCAAAGTTGCGAATTGAGCTCATTTTAATAAGGCCTAATTCAGCCAATCGATCGATGTTGATATAAATAGGGTCACCTGCATAGGTTGAATACGGCTGATACGGAGAGTTTCCGTACCCAAGCGGATGCAGCGGCAATATCTGCCATATTTTGATGCCTTGTGCTGCAAGTAAATCGATAAAGGTAAAGGCAGGCTTGCCGAAATCACCGATGCCTTGATTTCCCGGCAATGAGGATACTGCCAATAAAATACCACTCGCACGTTCCATGATGTTTCCTCCTGTTAGTTCCCGTGTTTGATTCAGCTTCTCACTTATTGTATGACCTTTTCCCTTATTCAGAACAATAAGTTAGCGGTTACAATTATTGTAACATATTTTATTTCATATCCATAGTAAAATTTGCGTTTTGTTTAAAATAAAAAAAGGACAGCTGTTATTCAGCTATCCTGATAAGCGATTCTATGATTCATTCCTTCTTTTTTTTCTTTAATAAACAATACATGAGATATGAGCCTGCGATACTGCATAAAGCTATTAAATAAGGTACGATTGATGTCGTATCGCCTGTATTTACGATGACCTTGTCAACAGAATCCTCGCTTGGCTTTGGATTTTGATCCGTATCTTCCGGCATTGGTTTTTCATCATCGGAAGGCTTATCGATTTCATCCTTACTATCATCATCTGAGGGCTGTTCGGGCTTGGAAGGCTCTGTCGGCGGTTCAGTTTCATCAGCCGCCCACAACAGATAAATCAGCGTATCTTCATGAAACTGCGCTCCGATTTCTAAAGCCTGTGTACCTTCCTTATCAAGAAATAAGCCTTCACAATGATATCCCTCATATTCCTTTTCCTGACTCAAAGTATCAATCAAGGTCAACAATGTATTCATTGCGGCCGCATCTAATTCAAAACCCTTGATATATGCAAGCTCAGCCGCAACCGTTCCGGTTTTTCCTTCAATGAATGAGGCAACGGTAAGCATTATAATTTCAGGCTCCTTGACAATGACCGTTATCGTTTTTGTCGCAACAGCACCTTTACTGTCCGTGACCTCATAGGTGACATGATATCCCCCTGCCTTCGTGCTGTCAACATCGTTATGAGTAACCTGAATTGATGCGCTGAGATCACCGTCCTCTTGATCTGAGGCAGTTACATTTTCTAACGGATCGAACGCTTCACCAAACGCAAGCTCTCTGTCTGCGGCCTGAATGGTCGGCGGTGTATTTGAACCTGCGACCGTAACCTTTGCGCTTGTTTGATAAAGCTGTGTTGAAAACAGATTTATCGTAAGTTCGATTGTCGCTGTTCCTTCCTTGCCGGTACTCGTCGCTAAGCCGTTTTCATCAATCATCACGATATCCTCGTTCAATGATACCCATGAAGCTTTGGCTACGGTAGATAATGTAGTTCCCTGCGGAAGCAGCTCATAGGTCATCTCAACACTTTCATTTAAGTCGATGTGCTGATCATCCATTACGATATCCTTCATTAAAGCACTCTGTTCAAGCTGATATTCCCGGTTGGAAGAAGGATCGACAACAGAAGCAGTGATTTTAGCTTCTCCTGCTTTTTTCGCCGCATAATAAACTCCGTCGGCTCTTGTTTCTATCGAGATAAGCTCAGGAGTAGATGTACTGTATACCACTGTCGGTTTTTCCGCATTTTTATCCAGCATTGTAACCGCGGCCGACAGCTTTCTTTCTTTATTTTTTCCTGACACATAAAGCTCACTTGCCGTAAAGGTGAAATTCGCAATTGATTGATTAGTGACAGTCATGTTTTCATCACAAACAGAGCCGATCGTTACATTGGCATAGGTTCCTCCCGAGATTACGCTTAACGGCATTTCACTGTTCCAATAGTTTTCATTTAAATCGATTTTTCCTTTATTCAGAGCACAACGCACCGCATAGCCCTTGCTTCCCGGTAATGTATCCGATCGTGAAATCACGTTGCGATGAATTTCAATCGGCACCGTATTCAAGGTATTTGTCTTTGTGATATAGATACCATCGCCTTGACTTCCCAGCGCTCCGCTTCCCGAATCTCCGTCTCGATTCCAATTCGCAATAACATTATCTGTGATGGTTGCTTCCGTTTTAATCGTTGAAGATGAAAAATTGATACAGGAATGATTCACATCACGAATCACATTGTTTTTCACATTCATATAATCCGCTGTTAAAGTAAAATACACTCCGTTGACCGCATTACCCGCTCCTCCGACATCAGCGATATAATTATTCAATACATCAAAGGTACCGATAAACTCAGTTGCGGCATTCGCGTTCACATGAATCGCAGATACAGATCCGTTTTCTATATCGGTGATTACATTGTTGAGAATTCGCAGATTACCGGTAGATTCAATCATATTGCCCCAACCGAGAATATTGATTCCCTTATTGTTCATGGTAAAGCCGTCAATCGTCACAGAGGCATCATCATGTAAGCCCTGCACTTCAATTCCGTTTGTCAGAACTGTTTCCGTATCATTTCGCTTTTCACCCGCAACAACAGCTGAGTTTCCTGCCTGTGCACCTTTTAAAACAATGCTTCTGTTTCCCTTATCCTTCGTATTGGTAATCGTAATCGCTTCGTCATAGCTTCCTGCCGGAACACTGATGACGGCACTTTCATTGTTTTGGACACTGTCAATTGCCTGTTGAATCGTATCATATTCACTGATATCCGCACCTTTTTCAACCTTTATTTTATTCTCTGCCGCCGAAACTGCTTTAAAAGGTGTTACGATCGATAACAACAAAGCTGTAAGCATCAGTATTGAATAAAGTCCTTTCCTTTTCCTAACCATTTGTTTCTCCTCTCCTCATTTAATATGTAATCCGATATTTCTTATTTCAATTCAGCTCTATTCTATGCACCCTTAATAAGAGTCAATATGCAATAAACACAAAAAAGCACAAATTGATCGCTTTGTAAAAAAAACATCTGCCGCAATCAAAAATTTTGTGCTTTTTATCGAATTACCTAATTTATTTTACCTTATTTCCCAACCATTGTCCGGTAATATACCGATGATGCTTTATTCCCTTTTCAGCTATTGAATAGAAATGATCTGATCGATTCGCTGATACATATCCATTGCGCTTTCTGTCGGCATCTGAATGATAGAATAAATTTTAAAGCCGATTGTGAGTGCTAGAGCTGACAATGCCTTGTCAAGTGCATTACATTCCTCAGACATCTTGCGATAATCATCTGAGATAATCGTAATAACGATGCGATTTTCTCTGACTCTGGCAATGATACATTCCTGAAGGACACAGCGCTCCAAGCATTCCTTGATCTGCGAAAGCGTATCCTGTTCAAAATCCAAGCCGTAAGTATCAATATACGGATGCAGACTGTTCAGCTCAATTACGATCATACCGATCGATTTCAGATTTTGACGCTTCATATTCAGTAACAGCGTATAAAAATACTCACGATTATAAAACAGTGCCAAAGGATCCATCAGCTGTTCATCCTTAGCCTGTCGTCTGCGTTCTCTCAGCTCCTGATTTAAGCGTGTCAATTCCGCACGATACGTATGCTGCAGCTCCTCCTTGTACATTTTCATACGCTGATATTTTTTCATCATATGCACAAGTTGAACCGCAAATGCGATGATGATAACTGCTAAAATACCGCCCGCAATCATCAGTAACAACTGAATATTTTGATAGTTTACATCCTTGAGAACAGATGAGGTCGTCTTAGAGCTTCCGATAATATACGCATTGCCTGCATACTGCATCGTTACCGCACTGACGCTTTCCAATGCACCCTTCGCTTCCTTGGTAACATACGCATGCTTCGATTCACCGCGAAACAACGCATTTGCCTGAGCTACATCGCCGCCCTTATTTCGCCATTCCTCAATCAAGCGATTTAAATCCTTGCCGTCCTGCATTGCCGTCTGCATCGCATCACGCTCAAACAGAATCTTATCCTGTCGATATAAGAACCAATACGTATCGGCATCGCTTTTCTGTTCCTGTATATAGGCAACAAAAATTCGCTCGAAATCCTTTTCGTCCGTATGCTCCAACGCATCACGCAGCTGATAGCTCATGCGCTGTGCCGCTTCATTCTGCATCGCTGCATGCGTGCTTAAAATGCGCTGCTGCATCATTTGATCGATCTGATATACACCGAAGCCGTCTAATGCCAATAACGCAAAAGCGGTGCACAGTAAAAGCAGAATTTTCACATGAATACTAAGCTTTCGTTTTTTCATCGGAACAATCCTTTCTCAATATCCCTTATATTTTATCATATCCGATAGAAAATACAAATTATCCTGTACATATTCTCCTTGCGAAACGAAAAAAAGTGCCGTTTTGGCACATAAAGCAGATCATTTACGCAGGAAATGTGCTTTCAAGCGCTGTCAATCGTTCATAAAGCAGTGTGTTGACGGGACAGGAAAGCTGAAATTTTGCACAGCGACGAATGACTTCGGCGGCAAACAGGTCCACTTCCGTTCTGCGTTTCGCAAGCACATCCTGCGCCATGCTCGGTCTGCCTGTAGGAGAAAGGGTATCACACATTGCCGCCCACTCGGTTATTTCCCGCTCAGTCAAATGAATTCCTTCATAAACGGAAAGTTGCTGAACCTCTTTCATAGCCGCAAGCATTTGTGTACGTGCCTCACCGGGCTGCTGAATCGTTTCATAAGTACCGCAATGTAAAGCAACGACTTGATTTAAGCCGCAGTTCAGCATAAACTTGCCCCATTGATGATGAATGATATCTTGCTTCAATGTATGAGGAAAACCGATGCCGTCAAAGAATTCATGAATTCTGTTTACCGCTTCGTTTTGTGAGCTATCAAAAGCACCGAAACAAAGCTCTCCGAGCGTATGACATTCTACATGATTTCCTACCTTGGTCGCATCCATTCCCTGCGCAACCGTATAGATGATATTCTCACGATTGAAATATTCAGCCAATACAGCCTCGCTTGTAATACCGTTTACCGCACTCATCAACAGTGTATCAGAATCGCAATGTGCCTGAATTGTCTCACAGGCCTTCCGTAAGCCGTTTGCCTTCGTACAAAACAGCACCAAATCAACTGCTTGCGCCGTATTATTTTCATCGGCATATAAGAAATCACAGCGCTCTTCGTTATAATAACAGCCTTCGCTGCGATATCGTTCCGTTCGTTTTTTATCGGCCACAATGCGCAATGCCCCTTTCGGCAAATGCCGATTCAAGTAATAGGCAAAATTGATTCCCACTGCGCCCAGACCGATCAACGCTATCGTTTGTATTTGTTTCATCTTACGCTACCTCTCATCTCATTTTAATTATAATCACTTTTCGATAGGTTCGCAAGAACATAAATTAGGATTCACAATCGTTTCATAAAGTGTTATACTCTTAATACAGGAGGAAAAAAACATGCAAATATATAACTCACATTTTATGAATAATAAAGAACGCTTTCTGAAATCAGCATTATATTCGTTTCTGTGCGCTATCGGCTGTGCCGTTGTATTCAACTATATCACACAGCTGAGCGGACAGCTGCTGCATATCACCTTTCCGATTTTATATGTAGTCAGCGGTTATCTTATCGCTAAATCAATTCATAAGGCAGGAGGAGGAATCGGCAGACAGTATTCCTATTTAGGCTGCGGTATGACGATATTCAGTATTCTGCTTGCGGAAATGTTTGCCTTCGGCGGCTATGATATTCTTGTCCATCCGCAGCTTTGGGGCATTACCCTTCGTGTGATGTTTCAAGCGTGGTTTTCCTTTTCGGGCAACAGTATTCTTACGCTGTTCTTTATCGCCTGGGGCATTTATACAGGCTATCATGAATCCGATATCGCCAACAACTGAAAAAATGGAGCTCATCCCTCCATTTTTTCATTTTCTGTATACTGAAACGCTTCAATAAAGTCAATCAAATCATCGTTTTTAAAGAATCCGCTGTCTTCAACCATTCGATGATAACACTGTTCCTGTTCTCTTTTGATGCGTTCTTTTTTTCTGCGTGACAGCTTACGCCATTCATTTCTTTCATTATCACGTTTTAACAGCTTTAAGACCTCTAATACATTCATTTCAACATGTGCCCGTTTAAACGTCTTATAAATAAAGCCGTTTTCATCAATCAACAATGATGATCTTGCGGTAATCCATTTGGGTTTTCCGAAGGTCATCTTTTGATTCCATACGCCGTATTTCCTTCTGACAGTTTGATTTGGATCATGCAGCAATGAAAAAGGAATATGAAGTCTTTTACTTTCAGCCTTCAAGATATCCTCTGTATCCTCACAAACAGCGATAATACGAACATTTAAGGCTGAAAAAGCGTCAATCATTTTCGCATAGCTGATAATAAAAGCTTGATTGTCCAATCTTGTGATTGATGATAAAAAAAGTATACATACCTTTGTCCCCTGAAAAGCACTCAGCTCTATCCGTTGATGATTTTGATCCTGTAAATGAAAATCAGGTGCCCGCAGGCCTTTTTCAATCATTCTGTTAAAATCCTCCATAATACTACAGATTGAGTCCTGCCTCACACAATTTCTTGTCCTGTTCGTGACAGCAGTCCTCAATCTGTGCTTTGTACCCCGTTTTTGCAACAAAAAGTGGACTGTATCAGATACAAAGTACCTATACAGCCCACCCGAGTATATAATAACATAAAATTGAATTTATTCAGGATGATTGCTAAAAAAGCTATTTACGGCTCCCTGTAATGCAGTCTTTTCTGTTTTATTTAAAATATGAATATCATTATAAAAGAAAGCATCTTCATCCATATTCAAATACGTATTCAAAACACGACCTGCTTCATCGGGAACAGGATCGTCCCAAGTGATATCGATATGTCGCCAGCCGTTTGCACCGCGAACATAATTCCAGCCGTGATTCATTGCGGATGCGGATACATAGACTGCTTCAATACCCGCTTCCTTTGCCATCAACATAAAGGCACGGGAATAGCCGCTGCATACACCGACCCCGTCTAATAAAACACTTGAAGCCTGAAACAGCTTAGAGTTTGTTTCTGCCTGTTCCTGTTCGTAGCTTGTCGTTGCGATAATATTGTCATGAATCGCCGTTATTTTTTCCTCAAGATTCATAGATTCATCAATGATCTGCGCCACTCTGCGCTTTGCTTCCTGCTTTGCCGCCTCATAGCGCTCATCAGGATTCGATATTGTGATATGATGGGAAACATAAAGCGTTTCCCCGCTGTGGCTTGTATATGAGGTATCATTTTGTAACAGTGAAATATCAAACGGATTCAGCACACAAAGCTTTTTTGATACTTGATCCAAATCCAATGTTTTTTTACTTTGATAGCTGATGCTTTCCGTTTCATTATCAATCGCATATTGAATCAGCTTTGCCAATTCAGCTTCATCTTCAACATAGAATATTTGTCCGCTTTCCTCAAATTCATTATTTTCCAGTACCGTAAATTTATAACCGCTCAGATGATACGCATCATCTGCGACAATCAGTTCATTACGCTGTGCGCTTTCAATATCATACGGCTTACGAAACAAACAGCCGCTCAATACACATGCGATCAGCAACAAACACAGTCCTTGTTTCATAGGTGCTCCTCTTACTTTATACAAGCGATTGCTGCTTCCAGTGCCAAGGTAATCATATCGTCAAATGCACTTTGACGCTCTTTGGCGCTTGCCTGTTCATGCTTCACAAAGGAATCGGAAATCGTCAACAGACATGCAGCCTGTTTATTCAACAGCTTGGCATGATGAAACAGGGCGAAGCTTTCCATTTCGACACAATCGCAATGCTGCTGCTCATAGAATTCGCGAAAGCCGCTCACATGCTCCTCATGATAGAACACATCACTGGAATGGACACGACCTTTGTGTAACGGCATTGAAAGCTTAGCTGCAGTTTCTGAAATCGCTTGATTCAATGCTTCGCTCGGATATAGTATATGTTCTTCACAGCCGCTTTGTACCAGCGCAAAGGTGGATTCACTCCATGCGCTTTCGGCTAAAAACAAATCAAATATATTAAAATGCTCATTATATGCACCGGCACTGCCGACGCGGATAATTCGTTCGACATCATAAAAGCGGTACAGCTCATAGGAGTAGATACCGATGCTGGGCATACCCATTCCCGAGCCCATAACGGATATTTGTTTTCCCTTATACATACCGGTATAGCCAAGCATGTTGCGTATCATATTGAACAGCTTCACATCAGTTAAATAATGCTCGGCGATATATTTGGCACGAAGCGGATCACCCGGCATTAAGAGCGTTTTCGCAATCGCCTGCTTGGGTGCTTCATTATGCGGTGTCATTTGCTTTCCTCTTGCTTGCGCTTTTGAATATGATAAGCCGCTTCCAGTAAAACTGCCAACGGCAGCACCTTACAGCACACATAGGCTGCCTTCATCAGCTTTCCGGGAATGATGATTGCACGTTGGGCAAACATTTCATCGATTGCCGTTTTCGCTACCTCATAGCTTGATTTGCCTTTAATTCTAAATTTCACTCCGGCAACTTCACTGAATTCGCTTTGTACGGGACCCGGGCAAAGGGTACTGACAAATACATGCGCATGCTGCTTCTGCAGCTCTTTTCTTATCGCTAAGGTAAAACGCTGTACATATGCCTTTGTCGCATAATACGTTGCCATCATCGGCCCCGGCAAAAAGGCTGCCGCAGATGCCACATTCAAGATATAGCCGAAATCACGCTTGACAAAATCACGTAAAAACAGCTTTGTTAAAATATGACATGCCTTGATATTGGTATCAATCATATTCATCTCTTTTGCCAGATCACAATCTGCGAACGATCCGGCCAAGCCGAAGCCCGCATTATTGATCAAAATATCGATATCCTCATTTGCCAAACGCTCATATAGCAAATGACAGCTTTGTTCATCTGCCAAATCCAGTGTAATTGCGGTTACATGAACCTTTTCCGATAACTCGCTCTGCAGTTGCTTTAAGCGCTCGCTCCTGCGCGCTACAATAAATAAATCAATGCCGTAATCGGCAAGCACTCTTGCCATATCTCGGCCGATTCCCGAGCTGGCTCCCGTAATACATGCTTTCATGGTAAGCTCCTTTCCGCTGTTTGTATCAGCTTTTCGATTTCCGATGAATATTGAAAGCGGTAGTGTCCGTTGATTCCTTTTAAAAACTGTTCCCGAGCCAAGCAGTCTTCCTTCAGCTTCGGCAAGCCGCCGTTATGAAGCAAAAACGGAACACCGCTTTGATTTCGTACATCTGACAGAATACCGATATGTCTGTTGCCGAAAACGACGATATCACCGGCCTGCCATTCCTCGATGTTACTTAAATCACAGGTCAGACTTTGTGCATAGCGCTCTAGGAATACATGAATATTCGGCACACGGCGAAAGTCGATATTGGGATCGGGCTTTGCGATACGAGGATAACAGGCGGGACACTCTTGAATATCCGCATCGATCATTGCCTTTAGATCATATCCTGCATCGCGAAACGCTCGCCAGATCAAGTCCGTACATACGCCTTGTGTATCAGGGGGATAGCCACCTTCATAATACACGCTTTGATAGGTCGGCTCTCGCTGTGCCTCTTTTTCGGCTCCGAGCCATAAATCGAGTGTATCATCGATTCCGTTCTCATTTTCATCATGTCCCGATGTCACATATGCAATATCGAAATCCGCATCACTGTATTGTCTATGCTCAATCAAATTATACAGATATAAGACCCATAGTACAATACTTAATGCCAAAATACACAGGATTCCCAAAATCAAATTCAGCCGTTTTGATTTCATAACAAATACGGCAGTGCCATCGTAGCCAAGCCGAGAAAAAACAAGAAGCCCAGTACATCAGTTACCGTCGTGACAAATACACCCGAGGCAAGTGCCGGATCGACATGACATTTTTCCAATAAAACAGGGATAAAGTAACCGGCAATATTGGCTAATATCATATTTAAAAACATCGCGACTCCGGTCACAAGACCGAACATCGGATTGCGCTCAAACAGCATTGCGCCTATCGCAATCAATACGCCGATCACAATGCCGCTGAATAAGCCGACGCCGACTTCCTTTGCCAATATGCTTACCGCATTTTCCTTTGTCAGCTCACCCAACGATAAACCGCGCACCACGATCGTAAGTGACTGTGTTCCGGCATTGCCGCCCATACCGGTAACGATCGGCATAATCGTTGCCAATGAAACGACCTGTGAAATCGTGCCTTCAAACAAGGAAATGACCGCTGCCGCCATGACAGCCGTAAACAGATTGATCACAAGCCACGGCAAACGTGATTTCAATGATTCAAACAGCTGGGAATCGATGCGCTCCTCTTTGCCTACCTGACCCAGTCGGTTGATATCCTCTGTCGTTTCCTCTTGAATGACATCCATAATATCATCAACGGTAATAATCCCGAGCATATGATTTTCCTCATCCACGACCGGCATCATGACAAAGCCATACTTTTCAAACTGCTTCCAAACCGCTTCCTGATCCTCATCATAGCGAACACTGATCACATTGGGATTGGTGATTTCAAGCATATTCGTATCAAAGGTACTGCTGACAATATCTCTGAGTGAAACTACGCCCTTCAGTACATTTTGACGATCGGTGACATACAGATAATATGCAGTTTCTCCGTCCGTATTTCGCTGTAAATATTCAAGTGTCTGGCGAACTGTATTTTTTGCGCGAATTGAAATAAACTCCGTTGTCATCAAGCCGCCTGCACTATCCTCATCATAGCACATAAGCTCCTTGACATCCTGACGATCCTCACTGCTCAGCTTTGCCAAAAGCTCCTGCTGCTCCTCGTCTTCCAGCTCACCTAATAAATCCGTTACCTCATCATTAGACATTTCCTCTAATATATGCTTTTGTTTGACATCGGAAAACAGCTTCAACAGCTCATATTTATCCTCGTCATCTTCTTCCTCAACGATATCGGCAATTACCTCATCGGATAAATGCGCCAATAACGCCAAAGCAGAGTCCTCATTCTCATGAATCAAATCAAGAATAACGACCGGATGAATATCTGTAATTATCGCTTTGATTTCATCCTCGCTTCCGTGCAGAAGCAGCTGCTTCAATTCTTCATTTGTAATTTTACGCTTCATAGTATTCCTCCCTTCGGAAGGATCCTACCGCTTGTCTTCAAGTGGTATGTGATCCTCATCTGCATTTCTTTCCGTTAAAGCATGCTTGGATTTCACAGTTACCACCTGCCCTTCCCTTCTATTTTATCATATTTTCAAGCAGCTTCCTATAAGCAAAAAAAGAAAGAGTAAATTGCGTTCTCTTTCAATTTGAATGAATCATTCCGAAGCGCAGCATTTTTAAGGCATGCGTTAAAGTATCAGCCTGTGACAGTGCATTTTTCAGCATCGTCATATCCGGTATTCTGCGCCAGTTTTTTGTTTCCTGTCGTAATATCGAAAGCTTGGCATTTTCATCAAGTGCTTCAAAACAGAAGATTTCATCAAAGATTTCCATAAATTCCTTACCGAGCTGTTTCTCCAACAGCTGTTCATAGGTCTGATTTTCCGCAAAGCGAAGTGTATTTTGAGCGACAAGCTTAAAATCACCGCTCATGATAATAATCGAATGACGTAAATCGATTTTCTGATTTTGAATTTCGATAAAGCCCTTACTGATCGACTGTCTTAAAAACTGCAGCGTATTTAAGGAAGCAGTATGCAGATTGGCAATATGAATCGTTGTATACGGATTATGCTTGATTTTAGATAAAACATGCGGCAAGGAGCTTTCCATTGTGCTGATATCAAGCTCTAACAGCTCCTCTTGATTAAAATACGCACGAGTGAATTCCTTCATGACTGTTTTCTTACCGCAGCAGGAATCACCGCAAAACAGCCATACGCCTAAAGGTCGATCACAGATAACTCCCTGTTCGATCCATGACAACTGGCGCATCAATCGCTCAATGATCGAGCGCTGCGCAACAATGCGTTCCTCTAAGCGATGTCTTACGGCACACAAGCGATCGTTAGATTCTAACGGAATCGCTGTCAGCTGTTCAATGACCTTACGCACAATGCCGTCATCAACGGTTTTATCCTCTAAACGCTTCGCATGTACACAGGATAGATCAAGCACATCGATTGCCTTATCGGGAAATTTACGCTGCGGCATATAGTAATCACAGTATTCAATCATCTGATGGACGATTTTCTGCGGAATCGTTACTTGATGAAATGATTCGTATTCATCAATTTTACTGATGATCATCGTTTCACAGGTCAGCTTATCAGGCTCCTTCACATGAATGATTTGAAAGCGCCGCTCTAAGGCTCGATCCTTTTCGATGTATTTTTCATATTCATCTAAGGTCGTTGCGCCGATGCACTTGATTACACCGCGAGCCAAATACGGCTTTAATACGCTTGATACATCAATACTTCCTTCACTTTTTCCGGCACCGATCATCTGATGAATTTCATCGATAAACAAAATCACATTCGGATGCTTTTCCAGTGTTTGAATCAAGTTCTGTATCTTTTCCTCAAAATCACCGCGATATTTTGTACCTGCGACAAGAGAATTCAAATGCAGCTCATAAATCACTGCGTTTTGAAGTTCCTCACTTACCTGCTTTTCGGCAATCATTCCCGCTAATTTTTCAACCAAAGCGGTTTTACCGACACCGGGCTCGCCGATTAACAGCGGATTTGCCTTTTCTTTGCGCGATAAAACGGAAATCATAAGCTCCAGCTCTTGGTTTCTGCCGACGATATCACGATTGTTTTTACATGTATTCAAATTACGCAGCTCCGCAATTTTATCAAGCTCGCTTGTTTCACTTCCGCCCAGCTCAAGCTGCAGCTCCTTTAAATCCACATCGTATCGCAAAAGAATTTCATTTGCGACACAGCTGTCTGTTTTTAACAGTGCCAATGCGAGCATATCGGCGGTAATTGCATTCTGCTTTTGTTCCTGCATCTGTTTATGACTGCGCTCTAAAATATCATCAACGACCTGTGTGACCTGAATTTCCTTGATGCTTTTTTCACGCAGACCGAAAAGCACCATCAGATCCTCTTTCAGCTGATAATAATAAATTCCCTGCTTCGCCAGTATCTTAGCGAAATTGGTGGTTGTATCCTTTAAAAGTGCCAATAATACATGCTCACTTCCCACATAATTATTGCCCATATCTTTTGCCTCATTGGCAGCGTCCTTCATAATCAATGATACTTGTTTGTGAAAGCGATATTTCATCTTACACACACTCCTTTCATGCTATTACTAGCATATGAAAAAAGCGGTTGTGATATCCGAAAAATCGGTTTTCTTTTGATTTGTGATCCATGACAAACTGTAATCAGCGTTTTTTCCTTCCGTAAATTTCCTTTTTTGTATCATCATGACGAATACTCGTGCTGCATAAAAAAAGTGCAGTGAGCCTGCACCGTTACAATATGCTTCGATACGTTTGTTTCCAGCGATTGAAATTCCAATGTTTCAAGAAATGTTCAACGGCATCAATACCGTTTTGATAGAGTGCTTCACTTTCAGCTTGTGTAATATCAAAATCCGTTGTGCTGATTTTCTTTGCTTCACCGTTGATTTGAATCGCAGATGAAATGAGTATGGAGCGATCACGATCTCCCTTCGCTTTTTCTGTTTGTTCATTATCATAGGCATCCAAAAGCGTGGAGATAATCAGCTTAACATAATCGATAATATTCTCACAAGGCTTGATGCAGACAGGACAGGAAGCACTGCTTTGAAACTTAAAGCCGAAGGTCGGAATCAGCGGTGCTTTTTTACCGTCGTCTAACAGATTAATCGGATAGTTGCTTAATAAGCCGCCGTCTACCAAATAATGAGGAACACCGTTAGTATCCTTTAATACATACGGCTCATAGAAAATCGGAATACTCATGCTCATTCTTACTGCCTTCGCAATCGGAAAAGAATCGATATCGATATGAAACTTACGCAAATCCTGCGGCATCACAAGTAATTCCTGAGTTGTTAAATCGACCGTTGTAACCTGCAGACGATAGCTGCCGTCCGCTGTCTTGACATCACGAAAGCAAGCGGCATGCTTTTTCATCAGCAAATCATTGAGCCATTGCTCCAAATACTGTGCACTGTAAATACCGTAATGAAGCAATACGCTCAAAAGCTTGCCTGTGGTTCCTAAGCGGTCCAGCAAATCCGTCTGCTTAAATTTCATATAATCGAGTGATTTCATGAGCTGTGCCATTTCCTCACCGTGATAATCGGCCGCAATCAGCGCTGCTACGATGGCACCCGCACTGGAGCCTGCCACACGCTCAAAGCGATAGCCGGCCTGCTCCAGCGCATGTACGGCACCGACATGACCGATCCCCTTGACGCCTCCCCCTTCTAAAACGCCGTTACAACGCAGCATTTTCCTCACCCGCTTTATTCTATGTAAAAGCTGTGCTTTTGTCACTAAAACACAGCCTTTTTGTTTCTGTTTTTTTATTGTGTTAAGATCGCAACATCACAGCGAATCAAAAGTCCCGCTACCGATACGGCATTGTGGAGCGCCTGAATGACGACCTTTGCCGGATCGACGACACCTCGACTACGCAGATCGCACCATTCCTGCCGCCATACGTCATATCCGATATTCATATCCAAGCTCAGCTGCTTCTCCAGCATTTCCACCGGATTTTCATCGTTATTCTCCATCAGCTGCAGAAACGGTCTGAGAATAGCGGTAAAGACACATCGAATGCCTGCCTCCTGATCCTTTGATTTTTCCTGAATCAACGGCAACAGACTGCGATAGCACTGTAAAAACATCAATCCGCCGCCCGCAACGACACCGTCTTCCATTGCCGCAAAGCCCGCCTGCAGTGCATCCTCACAGCGCATCCGCTTTTCCTCGATTTCGCCCTTGGTATAGCCGCCGATTTCAAGCACTGCGATTTTTCCCTCTAAGCGGGCAATGCGCTTATGGACTTGTGCGATATCATAAGCGGCACTTAAGGCAGGAAGCTGCTTTTTTAACACTTCTATTCTTTCTGCTGTTTTTGGATTCGCACCGACAAATAGCTGAATCGAATGCTTACGCACGATGATTTCCCTTGCGCTGCCCAATTCCTTTACACTGACCTCGCTTAATTCACGCCCTAACTCCTTGATACAGGCACTTCCCTGCGTGACCAAGGCCAAGTCCTCTAATAAATCCTGTTGATAGGAACCGAAGGAAGGAGCCTTTAACAGGGCAAGCTGACATTTCTTTTGCATATGCAGTAAAATGAGCTGTGTCAATACCTCATTGTCGATATCCTCACAAAACAGAATCAGTGCTCTGTGCTCATGAATCGCATACGCTAAGAAATGTTCGATTTGCGACAGTGAATCTATCGTTTCATTGCTGATCAGAAGCAAAGGATTTTTATAGCTGCAGCTGAGCGTGTCCTGTGCTAAAAAATACGGCGACAATAAGGAAGCTGAAAATTCCATTCCCTCTTGAATTCTCAGCTTGCTTTCATAGGAGCGCCCCTGTTCACAAATGATGCAGCGTGAATCATTGACTTCTTTCAAGGCCTGCGCAATCAAAGCACCGATTTCCTCTGATTTTGCGCTGATGGAAGCAATCTGAGCCAAGCTTTCATACGTATCGATTTTTTTCGCATGCGCAATAATAAAATCCTCGATCATCGAAGCGGCATATTCCATACCGCTCACAAATGCCTTGGCAACGCCGCCCTCTTCCATATAGCGAAAGCCCTGCTTCAACAGCTCATAGGCAAGCAGAATACTTGTCGTTGTACCGTCTCCGCTCGTTTCATTTGTTTTCACCGCACTGTCCAATATGATTTTCATTCCCATTTGTTCATAGGGATTTTGAACCTGAAGCGATTTCGCAATGCTTATACCGTCATTTGTGATACAAGGCAGACCCTTTTCCTTTTGAATCACCGCATGACGACCGCAGGGTCCCAAGGTTCCCTTAACGCTTTCCATCAACAGCTCAGCGCCTCTTAATAAGCGATCGCGTGCCTCCTTTTGAAATAGTATACCGGTTTCCATAGTCAGCCTCCCATAAAAAAATATCTGCCCTACATTGTATGACAGAATATTTTTTATTATGTATTAAAGCATCGGTGCGAACAAATTCAGAATTGCCCGAAGCATTTTTACAAGCAGTCTTGTATTCGCACATTCCTCTATTGTTACCTCATGGCTTAATGCCAATGTCTTTATGTAATCCTCTTTTAATTCATCAACGACACGACTGCGATAGAACCATACACCGCATTCATAATGCAGGTAATAGGAGCGATAATCCATATTGATCGTACCGACAACCGCCATCTTATCATCGACCACAAAGGTTTTCGCATGGACAAAGCCCGGCGTATATTCATAAATCTTAACTCCTGCGTTTAATAAATCACGATAGCTTCCGCGAGTCAATTCAAATACATAACGCTTATCGGGAATATGCGGAACTAAAATACGCACATCGATACCGTTTTTCGCCGCAAGCGTTAAGGCTGTTTTCGTTTCACTGTCAATGATCAAATACGGTGTAGACGCATACACATAGCGATTGGCACCGTTGATCATATTGATATGCGTGCTCTCTCCGACATTTTCATCATCGGTCGGACTGTCTGAATACGGCTGTACAAGCCCGTCGTCGCTGATATGTTCAAAGCTTCCTTCAGGGGCACGGAATTGATGAAAATCCTCTTTTTCCTTTTCATCATAATTCCAAAATTGTAAAAACATCAGTGTCAAGCTCCAAACAGCTTCTCCCTTCAACATAACGGCACAATCCTTCCAGTGCCCGAAGCGCTCCTTTACGTTGATATATTCATCGGCAAGATTAACACCGCCCGTCATACCGACCTTGCCGTCAATCACAAGAATTTTGCGGTGATCGCGATTATTCATCTGCATCGCCAAGCGCGGCTTAAACGGATTGAATACTTTGCATTTGATTCCTAAACGACGCATTTTTTCATCATAATGATCGCTCAGCTTTCCGATACAACCGGCATCGTCATACATCAAGCGCACATCGACTCCCTGTTGTACCTTATCGCATAAAATATCCAATATCGAATTCCACATGAGGCCTTCCTCAATGATGAAATATTCTAAAAAGATGAATTTTTCAGCCTTTTTCAATTCCTCCAGCATCGCATGAAACTTATCCTCACCTAACGGAAAAAAGGTCGTTTCGGTTTTATGATACAGCGGAAAGCTTGCGTTCTCCCATAAATATTTGGCCTGCTTATGGGCAATCGGATCAAGGCTTTCCAATTCACTCATCAATCGATCCTCTTGATAAATGAGTCCCTGTCTGTTTTCATGCGATTCATGGTCGCGCCGCTGTAATGCCTTAGGAACTTTCTGACCGCCGAACAGCGCATAAATCAAGCCGCCGAAAATCGGAACCGTCATAAGCAATATGACCCATGCCAGCTTATATGACGGATTTTCATTCTTATCAAGAATATAAATGCTCATAATAAAGCTTAAGCCGGTTAAACAGATATTGATTATGAAGAAATATTCACTTAAGCTGATAATCAGACCAAGTAAAAAACCGAGCTGTATCAAAATCAATACAGTTACGATAAACATTTTACTTGTGAAAAATCGAATCACTTTCTTCATATTCATAAGCTGTAACACTCTTTCTACTTTTTCAAATAGCTGCTTACCATTTGAATTACCCTATCTATATTTGCTTCATCAATCAATCGATCCTTCGCAGTTGCGGTGTTTTTTACAAACAGGCGCCCCTTTTCGTCTGCTTCACCGCCTGCGATAACGATTGCCTTCACAAAATGCTCGGCCGCACTGGAACTGCGCATCGCATCATCTAACGCAACCGTTTTCAGCTTTTCCTCACCGCACAGCTTGCTTAGCTCCAAGGCAAGCTTCTTTGTCTGCGGCGTATAACCGAGCTGAAGCTGTGAGCCTAACGCAAAGCAGTTAAACAAAATGACATTGGGATTGCGTGTCTGTTTCAAAAAATCCTCAGCAGCAATATGCGCTCCCAAATGACGTGCTTTATTGCGATCGATAAACAAAAATACGGTTGTTCGCTGTTCATCCTTGGACAGTCCCCTTGCGATTTCATAAGCTGCCGCGATTCCGGCACTGTTTCGCACATAATTTTTGCGATTGGCAACACCGTGCAGCATCAAATAAAAGAGTACGACCATCAAAAAAGAGACAAGCAGAAACATAACATTCGCACCTATCGCATTGAGTCTTCCTTCACTGCCGTAAATCAGCCCAAGCAATATCACATATAAAAGAACGATCGGCGCAAACTGCGGAATCAGATTTTTATTGGCATTTGTCAAGCCGTCCAAAGGATAGTATTCACTTTTCCACCAAAAGATATGCTGAGGGGTATCATAAGGCACCGCAATGACCGTTTTCGCATGCTTCATATTGCCGAACTGCAGATTCACGGCACGACTCAGATTTTTTTTGCCGGTAATGAGCGTATGCGAATATCCGATTCCCTTAAAATCCTCAATTAAGGCCTTGCGAAAAGCTGCCTTTTGTTTATTCGTAAAACGTGTTCCATAGGCTTCACTGTATTTTTTGAAAATATTCTGATCCATAAGCTCCTCCTATTTCAACAAAAGTGTATCTATCATCGTCAGCGGCAAATCAGCTAAAATTTCCTTTACCTGCGCAATCCGTTTTTTCTCTAAAAGCGTTGTCGGCTGATGTGCATCATAGCCGTAAATACATTGAATCGGATACTGTGCCGCAATTTCCCAAAACGCGCGATACGGGTATGCGTAAGCACTCATCGGCTCATACAGCAGCTTGCCGTATCTTAGGCCGTTGAGATTGATTTCAAGCGGTATATTACATTCTACGGCACAAGCGCATATTTCATGAGCAGCCTGTGCACAAGCGACAGAAAAGCTTCTTCTGCCGAGCATAAAATAATCAGGGTGGGCAACTAAGGATACTAAGCCGCTTCGCATACAATTACAAAGCTGCTTCGCATACAACAATACCCCTTCATCATCGCAAAATTCATCATAACCGTCTCCGTATACGGTACGACAATGCTGACCGACGATCATATAATCACATTCTTTGCGCAAGGTGCGTAAAAAATCAATTTGATCCTCATAGTATTCAATTTCAAAGCCTACATAAACGGTGATTTCATTTTTATATTTTTCCTTTAATGCAGAAACAGAAGCCAGATAATCCTGTGTATCACGATACAGCATCCGCTCTCCCGGCTTATCAACACACGGATAACCGACATGCTCACTGAAGCCAAGCTCGCTCATACCCGCCGCTATGGCCGCTTTTACATAATGCTCATCCTCACCGATCGCATGTCCGCATCTTTTGGTATGCGTATGAAAATTTCCGTTCTGCATATGCTCACCTACTTTTCTTATGGTATTATACCGTAAATCGATATATTTTCACAGTGCTTCCTCAATTTTTATTTTTTCTTTTTGTTTGAAACGATTACTAAAGGATATATTGCGTTTCATTTTACTTATCTTATTGAAATACATATGAAATGCGGTAATAAAAACAAACGATATCTGCGAAAACAAATATCGTCTGTCTATAGTATATTTAGCTATAGCTCAGCTATGCCTTTTCATCATAATAAACAACTTCAACGCTTTGTTTATCGAAGTCAAGGAATGTCTGAAAACCGCGTTTATTACTGTCTTGATCCCAGATTTCCACGAATTTCGGTGTGATTTCAATTAAAATTTCACTATCTTCATGGGAATAAGCATTATAGCTGCCCCATAAATATTTACGGTACGCCTGTTCAAAGCGACGACCTTCTTCCTCTACTACAAGACCTTTATTCACAGCGATTCCTTCGACTTGAATCCCGTCCCAACATATCGCAACCTGAGGATTTTCCAACAGCTGTTTTGTTTTACGGAAATTTTTATCGGTTTTAAAGTAAATTTTGTTATCATAGAATACACAACTGACATTGCGGACAAATACATGATCGTTTTTTGATGTCGCTAGTGCCATAATTTTACTGTTCCCCAGCATTTCAAACATCTTTTGTACAGCAGCTTCGAAATTCATATTCTTTACCTAGCCTTTCATAAAATTTTTCATCAGCGGACTGATCTTCTTATACAGCAGCAATGTGATTACGGAAGCAGCCGCACATTTGATTAAATTGAACGGAACAATACCGAGTATTGCCAGCATCAGCATATCAGTCACATAAGGATTCACAGCCTGACACATCATAATGATGTCAGCGGTTGTCATACCGTATAAATTCACATAGAACGGAATAATGATAAATACATTCGTGAGTACGGCGGCCAATGCGCAAATCAGTGAACCGCTCAGCATCCCATACAACGCAGAGCGTTTACTCTTATGACGGTTATAGATAAATACTGCCGGCAGCACATAGGCAAGACTTAAAATAATATTGCAGATTTCCCCGGTAAACATGGAATTGGTACCGACAAGCGCCAGCTTTACTAAGATTTTAACCAATACGATGAATACTGCGGCGATCGGTCCGAGCGCAAAACCACCGATCATTTCCGGCAATGAAGCTAAATCGAAATCCATAAACGGCGGCATAAACGGAATCGGGGTACGAAACAGCATTAGGACTCCTGCCATTCCTCCTAATATTCCAATCAATGCGATCTCTTTGACATTCAGCTTTTTCATAAGCAAATGCCTCCTTTCAAAAAAAATACCCAAAAACATAAAAATATGTCTTTGAGCTTACCCACAGATAATGTCTTTTCTCATCCGGACTATACCGTCGGTACCGGAATTTCACCGGTTCAGCCGCTCACTCCGCGGGTCATGGACTATCACCATCGGTAGGGACTTGCACCCTGCCACAAAGACTTCATATTCACTTTTTTTGAAATGAAACAATGCCACAACATTGTCTGCATTACTATGATATACCAAATCAGAAAAAATGTAAATGAGAATTAACAAATTACTTGATTTTTAACAGTCGACTGATTTCATTGCTCTATGATATCGGTATACTCGAATATGACAATATCAGAATTGAATGACAAAAACAGTAAAAAGCCTTGTCAATATAAAATGATTATGGTAAAATAACTAAGCATATAGCAGAAAGGAGGACTATCATGGGTTTCTTAGATATATTATTAATAATATTTGCGGTCGTTCTGATCCTGCTCTCCTTACTGCAAAGTGGTAAATCAGATGGTCTCAGCAGTGCATTCAGCGGCGGAGACGGGTTGAATTTATTTGCGAATGTGAAAGAACGCGGAGCCGAAAAAGTTATGTCTAACTTAACATTGGCTGTGGGTACAATCTTTTTCATTCTTGTATTAATTGCCAGAGTCATTCAGTAAAGACCGTACAGGTCTTTTTTTATGTTTGTTGCTTTTTACGAAAATAAAAGTGACACATACTAAATAAGAAAGGAGGCATTATGGATTTAGAATATAAAATTACAGAATTATTGAAGCGTTATCGAAAAGGCTTGGATTATCATCAGATCATTGAGCTGTTAAAGATTGAGGATCATGATTTTACTTCCTTTTGTAATACACTGAATAAGTTGGTAAATGAATATCAAATATTTACCGATGAAAATAATCACTATGGCTGTAAAGAAGCATTTGGATATGAAAAAGGGGTTTTAAAGATCAATCCGAAAGGTTTCGGCTTTGTAGAGTGGGATGAAGGCAGTGTATATATTGCGCCTGAGATGTTAAAAAACGCATTGCCTGAGGATGAAGTGCTTGTCAAGGTACATGAAAAATATGACGGTGCGAGGGAAGGAGAAATTCTTCAAATAATCGCTCATCATATTCAGCATGTAGTAGGAACAATTAAGGTGAAAGAAAACAAGAAATACTTTTTACCTGACGGCTTTTTAAATAATCGCCGTTTTGAAATTACGAATATTGATGATTTTAAACTTGTGGATAATACAAAGGTCTTACTTAAAATTGATCGTTATGATAAGCTGATTGCCGCTCATATTGAAAAGATCATCGGTTTTAAATATGATCCCGGTGTTGATATTTTATCGCTGTTATATGAATTCGGTATTGACCCGCAATTCCCGAAGGATGTTATGCGTGAAGTCACTAAAATCAGCGATTATGTACGTGAAGAGGATAAGGAAAATCGTCGTGATTTAACCGATATGACTATTATTACGATTGACGGAGCGGACTCAAGGGATTTAGATGATGCGGTAAACGTTGTTAAAACAGCGGACGGCTATCGCTTAGGGGTTCATATTGCCGATGTATCGTATTATGTAAAGGAAGGCTCGCCGATTAATGCGGAAGCCTATGAGCGAGGAACCTCGGTGTATGTGGTTGACCGTGTAGTTCCGATGCTGCCGCAGGCACTGAGTAACGGCATCTGTTCTTTGAATCCGCATGTAGAGCGCTTGACGATCAGCTGTGTGATGGATATTGATGATCACGGTGAAATCGTTAAATATGAAATCTTCCCGTCTTTTATCAAAACGACCGAGCGTATGACCTATACAAAGGTAAACGAAATCTTGGCACATGATGCAAAGGCTTGTAAAGAATATGCTCATATTACACAATTATGTGAAGATATGAAACAGCTTGCACGAATCTTAAGACGAAGGAGAAAAGCACTGGGAGCGATTGATTTTGATACTAAGGAAGCAAAAATCATTGTCGATGAAAAGGGTAATCCGATTGATATTAAACTAAGAGAACGCCATGAAGCCGAACGGATTATAGAGGACTTTATGATTGCGGCAAATGAATGTGTCGCTGCACATTTGAAATGGATGGAGCTTCCGGGTATGTATCGAATCCATGAGACTCCGGAGCCGAAGAAAATGCGCGAGTTTGCCCGTATTTCCATGATGTTAGGGTATCCGCTGAAGGCTGATGTCAATCATGTGTATCCAAAACAGCTGCAGCAGCATTTATTAAGCATCAAAGATGAAGAGATTTATCCGATTCTCTCTACAATGTTACTGCGCAGTATGCAGAAGGCGCGCTATGATCGCCAATGCCTCGGCCACTTCGGCTTAGGACTTACGGAATATCTGCACTTTACTTCACCGATTCGCCGTTATCCCGATTTGGTTGTGCATCGCATGTTAAGAAAGTATTATTTCAATACGTGTGAAGAACCGCATAAAATGCAGGCTGATGAGCATTGGATGGAACAGGCCGCAAAACAATGCTCAGCCCAAGAGCGAAATGCCATTGACGCAGAACGCGCTGTTGACGATATGAAAAAGGCACAGTATATGGAAGCCTTTATCGGTGATATTTTTGAAGGAGTAATTTCCACAATTACAAAATTCGGCTTTTTCGTCGAGTTGGAAAATACGGTTGAAGGCTTAGTACATATCAGCACTTTGAAAGATGACTTTTATCATTTTGATGAACGTGCGTATGCTTTGGTCGGTGAACATAATCGTAAAGCCTATCGCATGGGACAAAAAGTAAGGGTCCGCTGCGTCGATGCAAGCCGCTTTAAAAAACAGGTGGATTTTGAAGTAATTCCGACCAAACAAAAGGTACAAAAACGTGCCGTGACAAAGTACGCAAAGAAGCCGAGCTCCAAAGAACAGCATACCAAAGGAGCACATTTTAAAGGACCGCATTCAAAAACTCAGCGCAATAAGTCACAACGCTATCGGGGCGAAAGGAATTTTGAGAAAAGAAAAAGAGGATAAACAATGAAACGAATTGATTTTTATAAAACATTGCGAATCGGCATGTTGCTTCCTTTATTACTGCTTAGTACGGTAAGCGGCTGTCAAGATAAGCAAGCAGTAACACCGCAGGTCGATCAACCGGAAGTAAGTGAACCGAAACCGGAAAAGGATATCAGAGTTTCCTTTTTGGCAGTCGGCGATAATTTAATTCACGGCGCCATCTTTCATGATCCTTATCATAAAAGCGCTGAGGGCTATGATTTCCGTTCCGTATACGATCCGATCAAGCCGTATTTAAAGGGCATCGATATAAAAAACATCAATCAGGAAACGGTGTTGGGCGGTGCGGAATTAGGTCTTTCCCATTATCCGCAGTTCAACGGGCCGCAGGAAATCGGTGAGGCTGTTGCGGACTGCGGCTTTAACTGGATCTCACAGGCAAGCAATCATGCGATGGATGCCGGTGAGGCCGCAATCCAAAATCAACTGAAGCTATGGGACCGTTATCCTAACATCACAGCTACCGGCATGAACCGTAATCAAGCAGAAGCGGATAAATTACGTATCATCGAAGTAAAGGGATTAAAATTCGGTTTATTAAACTATACCTACGGATTGAACGGCTTATCTACTCCTGCCGGAAAAGACTACATGGTAAATTTGATCGATGATGATAAAATAAAAAGCGACATTGCGAAACTGAAGCCGCATTGTGATGTCATTCTCGCAAGCATGCATTGGGGCAATGAATATGTATATGAGGAAAACGATGAACAGCGTCGGCTTGCACAGCTGTTGGCTGATGAAGGAGTATCCGTTATCATCGGCTCTCACCCGCATGTTTTAGAACCTGTAACCTATATCACGGCAAAGGATCAACGCAAGGTACTTGTTTATTATTCATTAGGTAATTTCCTCTCTGCTCAAGACAGCGGCGATACTATGCTCGGCGGTATGGCAAAATGGGAAATTGTTAAGGACGGCAAAACAAAGGAAATTCGCGTTGAAAATGCCGAGCTTTATCCGACCGTTACTCATTATAATAAATCAATTCAGGATTTTAAGGTGTATACTTTAAAGGATTATACCGATAAGCTTGCTTCTAAGCATTATTTATCTCATGAGATATCACGTCAGTTCTTTATTGACTTGACAAATCAAATCATGAAACAACCAAAGGATATCAAAATCATATATGAATAAAAAAGCACAGCGCACATATATTGGAAGGAGGTGTTTTTATGCCCAAGGTAATTGCTCATAATCGCAAGGCTTCTCATGATTATTTTTTAACCGATCGCTTTGAAGCCGGATTAGTGCTGCAGGGTACGGAAATTAAATCAATTCGTAAAGGCAGTGTTCAGCTTAAGGATTCTTATATCAGCTTTGTGAACCATGAGGCTTTTATAAAGGAAATGCACATTTCACCTTATGAGTTTGGTAATCGCTTTAATCATGATGAAACAAGAATCCGTAAGCTTCTGTTGCATAAGGACGAAATCAAGAAGCTGCAGGAAAAGGTAAAACTGAAGGGTTTTACGGTCGTACCTGTCTCACTGTATCTCGATAAAGGCAGAGCGAAGCTGGAAATTGCCTTAGCCAAGGGTAAGAATCTGCATGATAAGCGTGAAAGTGAAAAAACAAAAGATGCAAAACGTGAAATCGAGAAAGCATTAAAGCATCAATATTAAATTCAGTATTGAATTAAACGCATGATTTGTGGTAAACTATCAGCGTTATCCTACGGGGGTGTCCTTGGTTTCGACAAGGGTATGCTTGATAGGAATCGCAGCCGAGTGGCTCACGTAACAGCCAATCAATTTAAACGCAAAAACTAAATTAGCAAACGTGTTCGGTGGTAACCGTGCCGTTGCTTTCGCTGCCTAATTAACCAATAGCGGTTTGCAGCCTCCTTCTAGTACTCTCATTCTGCGGTACTTGAAGCGAGTCTAACCTCAGTAGAATGTATGGGAAATGACAGTCTGGATCATTTTCAAGAATTCTA
The DNA here is from genome assembly GCA_947649125.1 of uncultured Erysipelotrichaceae bacterium. Taxonomy (GTDB): domain Bacteria; phylum Bacillota_I; class Bacilli_A; order Erysipelotrichales; family Erysipelotrichaceae; genus C-19. Next base: position 40,639 of record CANSQL010000019.1, read on the forward strand.
ACAGACAGCCTCAATAGGTGTTTGTCCGTTCACTACCTATTGAGTGATCAGTAACGGACTAAGCTGTAGACGTTCCTATGGGGAGCTGCTTTTGGACAGGAGTTCGACTCTCCTCACCTCCACCATATAGTCGATTAAGCCTTTAACCAAAGGCTTTTTTTATATATTCACAATTAATCTTAATACTTGTTGGTTGATCGCATAAATATTTGATTTAAGCATATACTAAAAACGCAGCGATAGGAAATTCTATGTGAACCTGTCTGCGGAAGTTCTCAAACTTTGAGAACTTTTTTATTGACATCGTTAATAAAGATAGATATAATATATTTACGGTAGCAATTAGGATTTCTACGTGAGCCTATCTGCGCAGCCCCTTTTAGATAATATGAAGGGGTTTTTATTTAATTTGGAGGAGATAGAATGAATAAGCCTTTTAAATCCATAGACGACCAATTTAATCTGTTATTAAGTCGAGGTTTGAAATTTAGTGATGAAAACATAGCTAAAACATATTTATTAAGAAATAACTATTACAACATTTTAAACTGCTATGGTAAATACTTTGTTGATAAAGGAGATTACTATAAGCCGGGTACTAACTTCGATGAAATAACACGTGTGTATTATTTTGATAAAGAAATCAAAAATATATTTTTTAAAGCAATATTAGAAGCTGAAAAACATCTGAAGTCCTTAATTGCTTATTATTTTTCTGAAGCTCATAAAGATCAAGCTTATCCTTATCTAATCGCTACGAATTTTAAACATACTGACATCTTGAATATAGCTCCTTTAATATCCTGTTTATCTAACATCATCAGTAAATATCAGAAAAAAGAATATCAAAACGCTATTAAACATTATATAACAAACTATCATAATGTCCCTTTGTGGATTTTAATAAATTATATGTCCTTAGGTCAAACTGTTACATTTTATAAAAGAATGAATACTAGTGAGCAAAATAAAATAGCAAAAGAGTTCAGTAAAATGATGGCGGAAAATATAGATAACGCCTCAGTAAGATTACAACCACAACAGCTGGGTATTATTTTGGAGAATATTTTAGAAATAAGAAATATTGTTGCGCATAATAATAGGTTACTTGAGTACAGATGTAGAAGAAATATCCCCTATCTCCCCATTCACCTCTCTTTATCAGATATATCCGAAAATCAACCAAGACAAAATGTCTATCATGTATTTTTAGCCATGCAGTGCTTATTAACAAAAAATCAGTATGCTATTATGCACAACACTATAAGATCAAGAGCCAACAATCTTAATCAAAACCTAACAACAATATCCTGTAATGATATTTTAATGTCATTAGGATTTCCTATTGATTGGTATAAGATCAATAAATTAAAACAAAACTAAGTCAGTTCATCTATTCAGAAAATATAAAAAAGCTGCCGCAAAATAATGAGAAAGATTTTTCTGCACTCTATCATGCTTTTTGTACCTATTGTTTGAACCAAAACGACAACTGAATCTTTGCGGATTATCCTTAGGCGGTGTTTATCATTAGAATTTGCGAAGCAATATCCCGAAAAAGTAAACTCATTGATTATAATCGGCACACCGTATCAGATACCGAAAACACTATTCAAGTTACAGGGGATCGTCTTTCATCTGATGCCGAAATCCGTATTTCTGAAAATGGGCAATGACAAGAAAACATTTATCAACTTGGTTAATTCAATGGGCGCGCTAAAAATACATGAAAGATTGGATAAGATCACTTGTGATTCCTTAATTTTATGCGGAATTAAAGATAAAGCAAACAAAAAGGGAGCCGTGTCCTTAAAAGAACATATAAAGAACAGTCAGCTTAAATTCATTGAGGACGCCTCTCATGAGGTCAATATCGAAAATCCGGATAAGCTCGCTGAGATCATTTTAGAATTCTGGAAAAACAAGCAATAAATACTGCATCCTATTTCTTATAACACCCCAATCTCTCATTATGTAATAACAATGTATGCACATAAAACAGGAAACAGGCTCAAAAAAAAAACACTTATAAACGGAGATCAAAACAACGAAATTCCTTTCATTTCATCACAGAGAAAATTAGGTGACAGGCAAAAGCATATTTTAAATACTACGTTTTACATAAGTTTAATCAAGTATAAATATTGAATCATGTTTTCCCTCATGACGACACTGAAAAATAATGCTATAATAAAAGCAAGCTTATCCAACAGGAGAATACATGAAAAACAATCGATTATTCGCAATTATCTATCTGCTTTTAACAAATGAAACGATGACTGCCGCCGAACTGGCAGCCTACTTTGAAGTATCCACACGCACTATATACAGAGATATCGACGCATTAAGTGAATGCCGTATTCCGATTTATATGAGCAAGGGAAAAAACGGCGGAATTCGTTTGTTAGATAATTATAAATTAGATAAAGCACTGTTAAGTGATGAAGAACAAAAACAAATATTGTTTTCGCTTCAAAGCATAAACAAGCTGGAAATTAATAACACTTCGACCTATGAAAAACTGAAACAAACCTTTTCCAAACAAGATACCGATTGGTTTGAAGTTGATTTTTCCGTATGGAGCAGATCTAAGCGACATCAAAAAAACTTTGAGCTGTTAAAAAAACGCCGTTATCAAACAACAGCGCATTACCTTCAACTATTACAGCAGCTATGGAGAATATACAAAACGATATGCGGATCCCTATAAATTATGCTTCAAGCATAACGCTTGGTATTTATATGCTTATGATAATGATAAAAAAGCAGAGCGTTTCTTTAAAATACTGCGTATGAAGGATATTACACTCAGTGATGAAGTATTTGAGCGAAAAGCGACTGCTGTGACACTCAATCATAGCAACTTGCCGAAATATGCTCCCAAGCTTGTTCATTTAAAGCTGTTAATAAATAAGCAACAGGCATATCGAATCTATGATGATTTTGATGAAGCTTCCGTCAAAATAAATGAGCACGGTGATTTTATAATCGACGTTGAATTTCCTGAAAGTGAATGGATTTACGGATTTATTCTTTCCTTCGGAAACGATGCCACCGTTTTATCCCCCGAATATGTCAGAACTGAAATTATCACAAGGCTTCAAAAGAATCTAAATAATTATTTATAATATGACAATACGTTGTCATATTATGTTTGTTATAATAGAATCATCGAAAGGAGTGAAAACATGAGCTTTGATTTTAAAAAAGAGTATAAAGAATACTATCTGCCGAAACAACAGCCGCAGACGGTATATATTCCGAAGATGAACTTTATCGCTGTAAAAGGAAAGGGTGATCCGAACCAAGAAAACGGTGTATATAAGCAAGCACTGGAAGCCTTGTATACGATTGCCTATACAATCAAGATGAGCTATAAAGGGGAACATAAAATCAATGGCTTTTTTCAGTATGTGGTACCGCCGCTGGAAGGATTGTGGTGGCAGGAAGGTGTTTGCGGAATGGATTATTCACGCAAAGATGAATTATGTTTTATTTCGATGATTCGCCTTCCTGAATTTGTCACAGAAAATGATGTCGCATGGGCAAAGCAAACAGCCGAACAAAAGAAACAAAAGGATTTTTCTAAAGTAGCGTTCTTCACTTACGAGGAAGGAGAATGTGTGCAATGTATGCATATCGGCAGTTATGATGATGAACCTGCAACTCTCGCATTAATGGAACAATTCGCAGAGGCAAACGGTTATGAATGTGCCGTTAGTGATACATTGCATCATCATGAAATCTATCTGAGCGACCCGCGCAAATGTAACCCCGCAAAGCTGAAAACAGTAATTCGTCATCCGATCAGGAAAAAGACTGCCTAATGGAAACAATACAAGCAAAATCGCTTCTTCATAAGATTGCTCACGGTGAAATGTGGTTCGGCTCTGACTACAATATGAATCTATATCGAGGCTGCTGTCATCAATGTATCTATTGCGACTCCCGAAGCAGCTGTTATCAGATCACAGATTTTAATTGCGTGAAAGTGAAAAAAGAGGCGCTTTTCATTCTTCAAAAAGAACTGAAGTCAAAAAGGCAGAAAGGCGTTATTCAGCTCGGAGCGATGTCTGATTCCTATAATCCTTTTGAACAAGAATATGAAATCACTAGAAACGCACTGGCTTTGATTGCGCATTACGGCTTCGGCTTATCACTGGAAACCAAAAGCAACCTGATCGTAAGAGACATTGATTACTTACAGAAAATACATCAAAATGCCGATATGATCCTTAAGCTGACGATTACTGCATACGATGATGCATTGTCACAAAAAATCGAACCGGGTGTATGTGTATCATCGAAACGCTTTCAGGCATTAAAAACACTTTCTGCACAAGGCTTCTTTACCGGTGTTGTACTTTCACCCATTCTGCCTTTTCTTACTGATACCGAGGAAAATATCAAAGCGATTATTCATGCCGCATATGAAAGCGGCGCAAGCTTTGTTTATACAATCGGCGGTGTTACGCTGAGAGAAAATCAGCGTGATTATTACTATGAACAGCTTGATCGATTATTTCCCGGCTTAAAAAATAAGTATCAAAACACCTACGGAAATCGCTATTTATGCATGTCAAAAAATCGTGAGTTGATAAAAATGTTTCAGGCAGAATGTGAACAATACGGTTTGTTATACCGCATGAAAGATATTATTCGTGCCTATAAAAAAACACAGCCGCAACAATTAAGCTTGAATCTGTAGGTATCACCATACACATACAGACAATTAGATAGGAGCGTAATCTTTATGTCAACAGAAAATATATTGAAAGCAGAGTTTATAGCCAATATACATAAGCTGCACACAACACCAATGGGTATTTCACGAATCAAACGCAATCTTGATTTAGAATGTGAGGATGTTGTCGCCTATTGCCAAAGTATCATAGCGGATCCGAATTGTTTTATTTATCGCTGCGGTAAAAATTGGTATTGTGATTTAAACGGTGTTGAAATCACGGTGAATGCACATAGCTACACAATCATTACCGCACATAAGAAAAGCAATCGAGTAGGAGGGAGTGACTAACTCCCGTCCTCTCACACCACCGTACGTGCCG
>CANSQL010000020.1 GCA_947649125.1 uncultured Erysipelotrichaceae bacterium
TAAGCGCTTCTCCTTACCGCATAGAAGCGGCACCATGATTATAACATAAAAACATTCAAATAATACCATAAAATAGATATATTTATGAAATAAACAACATTAATATATTTCTGATTAATGGTTACATAATTCCGCTCTATAATTTATATACACCGCAAAAAACAAGTTCCCCGATTTTTTATTCATTTCCCATCATATCACATAATTTTTCGCATAGTATGATGCCCCTTCTTAAAATAGAACCGAAATCATTCGTAATATTGTGAGCGGCTTTGCGAATGCAGCCCGTTATAGTATACCCGGTGATATCAATGAAACTGACAGACGCAAAGATGAAAAAGTATTATCGCATCACAAATTTAGAATTTGATCGCATCAGTGAAAAGCGAATGATCTGTATGGGAATGTATCCGGGAGCATGTATCAGTATCGAGCGAAAAAACCAATCAAAAGCAGTTATGCTTGTATACGTATGCGGGAATTTGATCATGCTGCGCTATCGGGATGCACAAGGAATTGAGGTGGAGCTGTTATGAAAACAAAAAGAGTAGTATTTGTCGGAAACCCCAATGTCGGAAAAAGCGCATGGATCAACGGCTTATCCAATGCTCATTTTAAGGTGGGGAATTGGCCCGGTGTTACCGTAGCCAAAAAAGAAGCGCTCGTCGAGTGGCAGAATCAGAAATATGAGCTGGTTGATTTACCGGGAACCTATCAGCTTGAGGACGGAAAAAGCGAGGAAGCAATCACAGCACGCTATTTAAGGGATGAAGCTGTTGATTTGATCGTCAATGTCGTTGACGCAACCAATCTTGCGCGAAATTTATATTTAACGCTGAAGCTCAGGCAATATCAAATACCGATGATTATCATCTTTAACTTTATGGACGAAGTAAAACGATATCACATCGCTATAGATTTCAAGCAGCTTACGCAAAAGCTTCAGACACCGATTTATCCTTACAGTGCCTTTGATGCAGAAGGAATCAAAATCGTTAAGCAGGCAATTATTGAATGCACCGAAGAAACGGTGTACTATGCTCCCTGTATCGCTGAGGAGCGAACCGAGGCCTATTTATCGATTTTGCGTTATTTAAGAAAGCGGACACCGCTTTATATGGAGCTGAAGGAAAATGAGCTTGCCTTACTGGCATATGATTTGCTTTATCAAAAGCCGCAGGCAACGGCACAGCTGAGGGCATGGCAGCTTGATGTGCCGTCAGCGAATGAAAGATATCATGAGGATGTTGATTTATATCATTACGTAGAGGAATTGATGGCTTATGTATCCGACAATGAAAATCGCTTGGCGAATACAAGGCGATTGGATCGAATTCTGCTTCATCCGGTATATGGCATGATTTCGCTGGCGATGATTTTATCACTGTTGCTGCTGTTTGTATTTCAGGGCAGTGCGCCTTTTAACGATTTCATTGATTTCTGTATCAATGATATGCTGATGCGCTATGCCAATGCTCTGTTTTCCTTTCTGCCTGCAGGGGCTAAGGATTTGCTGCTGCACGGTATCATTGCCGGAGTCGGGGGAGTGCTCGTTTTTATTCCGCTGATGAGCTTTTTGACCTTTGCGCTTTCCTTGCTGGAAGAAAGCGGCTATATGGCACGCATCGCTTATTTGTTGGATCACGCGATGCAGCGCTTTCATCTCAACGGCAAAAGCTTCGTATCACTGCTGCTCGGCTTCGGCTGTAATGTTCCCGCCATCTATGCGACAAGAACGCTCAATAATGAAAAACAAAAAAAGCTGACGGCATTGCTTGTACCGTTTATGTCCTGCGGCGCCCGATTACCTGTATATATGCTGTTTGCGGCTGCCTTTTTTCGCTCCAAAGCGCCCTTGATGATTTTAAGCATTTACGGTATCGGGATTTTTATCGCCCTTATCGTTGCACTGATCTGTTCGCATTTTGACCGCTTTCATGACGATGAGCTGCTGCTGATGGAGCTGCCGCCGTATCGTATGCCGGCATTCAAGGTCATCGGGCATAAGGTAGTACAAGAGGTAAAGCATTATATACATAAAGCCTTTCGCGTTGTGCTTTGGGCAATGATTGCTTTATGGGCCTTGTCCTATTTTCCTAACGGAAATACTCAAACAAGCCTGATTGCGCAGCTTTCAAAAACGGCAGCTCCGCTCTATGAGCCGCTCGGCTTCGGCAGCCGTTGGGAATGCGTGGCGGCACTTCCGGGCAGTATCGTCGCAAAAGAAACAGTCGTCGGCTTTATGGATCAAACACTGCTGCAGGAGGCAAGAGCGGAAATTGCCGATATCGATCCGTTGAATGATATCACCGAGACAGCACATGCCTTTCAAAGCGCCTGTATCGACTTTACGAAGGCTTTTTTACCGCATTCAATCCAAGAGCCTCAAAATGATTCGCTCGTGTCCGCAATCAAAGGGCTGTGGAGCGATGATTTGGCCAATGCCCGTGCCTTCTCTTATATGGTGTATCTGCTGCTTTCCATTCCCTGTGTAATGAGTTTACAGGCCCTATGGCGAGAATACGGATGGCGCTTACTGCTGCTTTCAATCGCATTGATGCTGGTTATTCCTTATATGACCTCATTAGTGATATTTCAGCTCTTATCGCTTGTTATGTAAAAGCACTGCTTTCATTCGCAGCGCTTTTTTGTTTTCATGACAGGAAATCACTGCGTTTCATTGAAACTTTGAAAAAAAAGGTTATAATAATACATAAGAAAATACGATACCAGTGTATCGTAAAAAGGAGTGAGCTTATGGCAAGAATAAAGACAGAACTATTACAGAGCTATCCCAAGCTGCAGTCAACAGAGTTAAAAAATCCGATCATATTCGCAGTTGATATGGTAAACGGCTTCATCAAAGAAGGAGCACTGAGCGATCAAGCAATTTCGGCATGTGTACAGCCGATCAAGGAGCTTTGTGACATATTGGATTGTCATCGCATTTTTGTGAATGATTCTCATCCGCCCAAGACAAGAGAATTTAAATCCTTTCCGAAGCATTGTGTAATCGGTACAACAGAAAGTGAAATCGTCCGTGAGCTGAAGCCTTATGCCGAGGAAGTCTTTCCTAAAAACAGCACGAATGCGTTTTTATGTGAAGCATTTAAGGAATTTTTAGATGAGGAATTTTACTATTATAATGATTTCATCATTACCGGCTGCTGCAGCGACATTTGCATTTTACAGTTTGCCTTAAGTTTACAGGCGTATTTGAATGAACATAATGAATGTGATAAACGAGTCATCGTACCGTTGAACTGTATTGATACCTATCATATTGAGAGAGTTCACGATGCGATGGAAAATAATGCTTTCGCAATTCAAAATATGAGCGCTAACGGGATTCATATCGTAAGCGAAATTAAGGAATAGTGATATATGAAAAATTTTGATGAAAAGTATGATTTTCGTGATGCGCGCAATTTAAGCATGTGCATGGATTTCTATGAGCTGACAATGAGCCAGTGTTACTTCAACAGCGATGCCAAGGATAAGATCGTCAGCTTTGATTTATTTTATCGCAAGAATCCCGATAACGGCGGCTATGCGGTATTTGCCGGCTTAGAGGAAATTATCGGCTTTATCCAAAATCTGCACTTCAGTGATGAGGATATCGCTTATTTAAGATCACTTCATACATTCAGTGAGCCGTTTTTGGATTATCTTCGACATTTTATCTTTACCGGAGATGTCTATGCGGTGAAAGAGGGAACTCCGGTTTTCCCGTATGAACCGTTGATTCGTGTCAGAGCAAGATTGATCGAAGCACAGATTTTGGAAACCGCAATGCTTTTGGTAGTCAATCATCAAACCTTGATTGCGACAAAGGCGAAACGAATCGTAAGAGCGGCACAGGGAAGGGCAATTATGGAATTCGGTGCCAGACGTGCGCATAACTTTGACGCAGCCAATTACGGTGCCAGAGCGGCTTATATCAGCGGTGCGGCAGGAACAGCAACCACATATGCGGGACAAAAGTTTGATATTCCGGTACTGGGGACGATGGCTCACTCCTTTATTCAATCCTTTGACAGCGAATATGAAGCATTTCTTGCCTATGCGAAAACCTTTCCTGACAGCTGTACGGTGCTGTTAGATACGTATGATACACTGCGCAGCGGTTTGCCGAATGCAATACGCTTGGCAAAGGAATATTTAGAGCCTAACGGGTATCGATTGGCAGGAGTACGCATCGATTCGGGCGATATGGCATATTTATCAAAAAAGATTCGGGAAGCTTTAAACGCAAACGGCATGAACGATACTAAAATCGTCGTATCCAACTCTTTAGATGAATACTTGATTCAATCATTGATTTCTCAAGGAGCGCAGATTGACAGTATGGGTGTCGGAGAAAACCTTGTCTGCAGTAAAAGCACGCCGGTATTCGGCGGTGTCTATAAGCTGTCCTCGGTCATGGAAAACGGTGAAATGATTCCTAAAATAAAGGTCAGTGAAAATATTGAAAAGGTAACCAATCCCGGCTTTAAGAAGCTGTATCGTATCTATGACAAGGAAAGCGGAAAGGCGATTGCCGATCTTATGACTCTATATGAGGAACAGATTGACAGTGAAAAGGATTTGACGATTTATCATCAGATGAATACTTGGAAAAATAAAACGCTGAAAGGCGGAAGCTATACGCTGTGTGATTTACTGGAGCCGATCTTTATCGACGGCAAACTTGTTTATGATGTACCGAAACTGCAGGAAATTCGCTCCTACAGTGAAAGTGAATTTGCCAAGCTGTGGGATGAGGTACTGCGCTTTGAATTTCCGCAGGTCTATTATGTGGATTTAAGTGAGCGCTTATTAAAGCTGAAGCTCTCGATGCTGGAGGATATCAAGCATGTCAAATAAGGCAGAGAAGCGTTTAAAAAGCATATTATATCTACTTGTGCTTATCTATGTGATAACGCTTGTTATCGGCTTTTATTTAAATTATCAGAATCATGATACAAATGCGCTCGGCATGGTATTTGTCGCATGCTTAACACCGCTTATTGTACCGTTATTGTTTCGGCTGTTGCATCTTGTGCCTGTATATGAAATCTATATCTGTAATATCCTTTTTGTTTATTTCGCTTCACTTATCGGTTCCGGCTTTCACGGCTATTCACAGCCTTATTTTGATAAGGTCGTTCATTTTTTCAGCGGCTTGATCTTCACGATTGTTTCCATGTTAATTTTTATGATGATAAAAAAAGTATCACGTATTAAGGATCGCAATGATTATCATTTATTTTTGATCTTTATGAATACGGCAAATCTTGCCATAGCGGTATGCTGGGAATTTTATGAATATGCGATGTTAATCTTTTTTAACAATGACTGCATTAACCATTATACACAAGGTGTTCATGATTCCATTACCGATATGCTTTGTGCATTTGTCGGCGGTCTGATCATTACGGCACTTACGGCATATGCGTATCAGCATAATAAAAATAACTTTATAACGAATCTGTGTGAGAAATTTTATCGTTTAAATATTGAAAAAAAGAGTAAATAAAGAAAGAAAACAAGTGTTATGCGTCACTTGTTTTCTTTTGCATTCTGTTTTGTCGCCCATAAACCTTTAATATATCCTCAGCCTCGGGAAAGCCTTGATCGATGACAATTTGATCATGAATAAATAAGGTGATGATGCGATAAACCTCTTGACTGACTGTTTGATCCATCAATAAGCGATGATGTCCGTTATGCAGAATAATCAGCTTCTTATTCTCATGCGGAATACGATCATATGCGTAAACACTGCTTTTTACACTGATGACCTCATCTTCATCTCCGTGCAGTAGCAATACCGGACAATTTACGTTTTTGATATAGGCTTTCAGATTTTTAATGACACTTGTAAAGGCGTTATAAAACGGTTTCGGTATTTCAATCTCATAATCATGCGATCCTGAATCACTGCCGCCGAAAATGGAAGTGGCACCCTTGGTAATAACGGAAGTGATCGCATCGACATTGATATATTGAAAAGCCGGTGCTAATAAAATCAGTTTTTTTACACTGCCGGAGGTAGCGGCTAAATAGGAAGCAATCACACCGCCCATCGAAAAGCCGATCAAATAAATGTCTTTTCCCGCTAATTCCTGTTCATTGATTACGAGCTTGGCACGACTGACCCATTTTTGCCAATCACAATCTGTTTCATCAAATAAATCATAGAGATCAAACTGAATGACTTCAAACTGTTTCATAATCGGATCATTTTTTGCCCATAAGGCGAAATGATCCATTTCGTGTTTCCTTCTGCGTCCGTATCCGTGTACGGTGATAATCACCGGTGTTTTTCTTGTAGTTGTTTCATTATGATTGGGCTTTAACAATGCCTTCAATTTCTCCAGCATTCAATCAGCTCCTTTCTTTGCACATTATATCATAAAAGCCGCTGTGCTTGTAAGCTTATGCATGATTATTTTAGGAAGGCTGTTTTAATTGTGACTTGTTTTACGTTTAAAAATAGATACTATCTTTTTTTGTTCGCTTTTTTTAATCATTCAGGTTATAATATAGCCTGATTTGAGGATGATTATGAAAAAGAAAGCAACCGTTTTGATTCAGCACTTAGAGGCTGTATATACTATGTATCCAAAGCGAAATACGATAAAGCGTCATGCCTTTATCGCTGTTTATCATGACCGGATTTTAAAAATCGGAAACGGTTTGGGAAGTGAATTTATCGATAAGGATACAAAAATTATCGAAGGTAGAAATCATATAGCGCTGCCCGGTTTAATCGATATTGATGTCAGAAGTGAAGCGCTGAAGCAACAAACAAGTGATACGCCGTATCAGCTGCAGAGCTTAAGCGGGACGCTGCTTCGTCACGGCACGATGTTGATTCATAATGAAATGGTATTGAGTGAAGTCAAAGAACAGCTGCGCCATCCGAGTATGATCGATGTACATACAAAGCCTTGTCAAAGCAAGGCAGAAATATGCCGACCGCTGACAATGAAATATGACTTTTATGATAACAAAAAGCCTTTTTGTATCAGCTGCGGCTATCATAGTGAGCCTTGTCTTGATCAATTGCTTTGTGCAAAACTGTACGCAAAACAACATGGTATATCCGATCTCACTCATGTGCTGGCTGCCTGTACGTTATATCCCGCTCGTGCGCTCGGATTAAATGATTACGGCATTTTAAAGCAGGGCGGAAAAGCAAATATTCTGTTATTTTCGGGAAAGGAATTATCGCAGGTCATGAAGCGCTTTTACGGTGATGAATTGATTCATGTCATTAAGGATGGTATTCGCTTCTATCCTAATCCGATAATTTAGCTGTTTCGACACAAAGTATCTTTTAACTTTCATATACTACCTATATGGAGGTGAAGCAGATGGAAATCATCGCTCATGAAAAAGATGGGGATAAGATTTTATTAACAAGTGATTATTGTCCCAATCCGGCAATGAAAAACGCCTTTCAAACACAATTTTTTACGTGTACCTTGCGCAGTATCGAATTAAGTAACCAAAAGCTTCGTCAATATGTTGTATCAGAGGAAGCCATGTTTATTTGTCTGCATATAACAATTCAAAATCATACGAATGAAATCCTGACAATGTTCAAGGAAGATTTTTATATCCGTTTCGATGATGAGGGTCCCTTTGAACCGGAAGAGGAATTTGATGTGGCACACCAACTTCCCGATACGTATGCACTGAAGCCGAATGAGACAAAGCGCGGCTGCTTGGTGTTTATCGTAGCGGCAAATACGAAAAGGCTGACATTCAGCTATACGGAATATTTTGATGATGACAGTGAGGGGAAAACTTATCGTTTGAAATATCAATTACGAAAATAAAACGACTGGTTTTTTCATATGAATCCTGTATTGATCAAGGCTTTTTTGTATTTATGCGTTAAAGCTGAATGCATCTTTTATTAAGATTTGCGATAATAAAAAACAAAAAAAGATTGACGATATGAAAAAAATGCGCTATCATTATGAACAGATAAAAATAGACAATGAAAAGATAAGTAAACAGTGAACGCTTTTGTAGAGAGTCCTTGCTTGGTGAAAAAGGATAAAGGAAGTACCTGTTGAATATGGTCTTGGAGTCATCATGGTCGAGGCAGTGCTGAGGCTATGACGTGTGCGCCCGTTACAGCGCCGAGGTATCTCTGTGATTACAGACGTACCTGATGAGGTGAATTTCGTGAGGGATTCATAAATTAAGGTGGTACACGAGCAGGTCTTCGTCCTTATGGGAGAAGGCCTTTTATATTACGGAGGTTATGATGAAGTGCTTAAAGGAATGGAAAACAAATCGAATGTGTGACAGAAAGGGGAATGCATATGATTGAAGTGAGACATGTGTCTAAAACATTTGAAACAAAAAAATTAAATGTACATGCGGTAAAGGATGTCAGCCTGCATATCGCTTCCGGTGAAATTTACGGCGTGATCGGCTTCAGCGGTGCCGGTAAATCAACTTTGATTCGCTGCATTAATTTATTGGAGCGTCCGACTTCGGGTGAAATACTCGTTGACGGCAGTAATATGTGTAAGCTGAATGATAAGGAGCTGCGCAGTGTCAGAAAAAAAATCGGGATGATTTTTCAGCATTTTAACCTGATGCGTTCACGAACCGTATTTCAAAATATTGCTTTTCCGTTGAAAGACAGCGGCTTAAGCAAGCAGGAAATTGCGGCGAAAGTAACCGATTTACTGAAGCTGGTCGATCTGGTCGAAAAAAAGGATGCGTACCCTTCCGAGCTGTCAGGCGGGCAAAAGCAGCGTGTTGCGATTGCCAGAGCACTTGCGAATGATCCGAAGGTATTGCTTTGCGATGAAGCGACCAGTGCCTTGGACCCGCAGACGACGCGCTCGATTTTGCGGCTGTTGAAGGAAGTAAATCAGCGTTTGGGAATTACGATTGTTCTGATTACGCATGAGATGGCGGTTATTAAGGAAATCTGTGATCGTGTTGCGGTGATGGAAGACGGTGAAGTCGTAGAGGAAGGCAATATTATTGATATTTTTGCCCATCCCAAAGCACAAGTGACAAAGAACTTTATCAATACGACCTCAAGCCTGTCTAAAATCTATGAGATGGTGGAAAACAATTCGCCGATCACGCAGCTTTCAAAAGGGCAGTGGCTCGTTCATTTGAAATACGGTGCCGGCAATACGAAGGAAGCACTGTTATCGCATATGACAAGAGAAATGCAGGTTGATACAAGTATTATTTACGGTAATGTCGAAGTGATTCATGATACGCCGCTGGGTGATCTTGTCGTCATTTTGGACGGTAAGGAAAGCGATATAAAAAATGCGGTTGCCTATGCGAAGGCAAACGGTGTGGAAGTTGAGGTGATCGCGTCATGAGTTGGTTATCAGAGTGGATTCCCAATGTAGTGGAATTGGCAGATGAATTTCCGGCAGGTATGATGCAGACATTACAGATGCTGCTGATTCCGGGAGCGATTTCATTCGTGCTGGGAGTTATATTCGGTGTAACATTGATTGTTACGCGCAAGGGCGGCATTATGGAGAATCGTATTATATTCTTCCTTTTGGATAAGCTTGTGAATCTGTTTCGCTCGATTCCCTTTATTATCCTAATGACGCTGTTGGTCGGTTTTACCCGCTTCTTGATGGGAACTTCCATCGGTGTTGCCGGAGCGCTTCCGTCCTTAGTCGTAGGTACGACACCGTTTTTCTCAAGACAGATTGAAAGTGCCTTGGCAGAGGTAGATCAGGGTGTGATCGAGGCAAGTCAGGCAATGGGGCTTTCACCGATGCAGATCATCATGCGTGTTTATCTGCGTGAAAGCATTCCCGGGATTGCCAGAGCGACAACGATTACTTTGATTTCGTTGGTTGGCTTGACCGCGATTGCCGGAGCGATCGGTGCCGGCGGACTCGGTGATATGGCGATTCGTTACGGCTATCAGCGCAATATGTATGATGTAACGTATGTAGTGGTAATCATTATCTTATTGATGATTACGTTGATTCAAACAATCGGCGATGTGATTGTAAAAAAGACATCGCATTAAAATGACAATAAGTAAAGAAAACATACTTTAGGAGGAAAAGAAAATGAAAAAACTATTGACAGGTGCATTGGCACTGCTTGTATGTGTAAGCTTGGCAGGCTGCGGCAGCGGCGATAAGGAGAGCGATTCCAAAAAGCTGAAAATCGGCGCAACCAGCGCTCCTCATGCGGTAATTCTAAATGAGGCAAAGAAGTACATGAGTGAAAAGGGCTATGAATTAGAGGTTGTGGAATTTACCGATTGGAAGCAGTTGGATCCTTCGACAAGCGACGGTTCCTTAGATGCGAATTATTTCCAGCATCAGCCGTACTTAGATCAGTACAATGCGGATGCAGGCTATGAGAGCGGCAAGGACGGTTATTTAGTCAGCGTCGGTTCAATTCACTTTGAACCGCTCGGGATTTACGCTGAAGAACCAAACGGAAAAAAGGCAATTTCCGCCGATGATTTAGCAGACGGCGATAAGATTGCCGTACCGAATGATGCGACCAATGAAGCACGTGCTTTACTGCTGCTTGAAAAATACGGTATCATTAAGTTAAAAGAAGGTGTCGGTGTCAACGCTACCGTTAAGGATATTGAATCAAAGGCAAAGGATATTGAGCTGTTTGAAATGGAAGCGGCACAAATTCCTAATAAGTTAGCTGATGTGAAATTCGCGGTTGTCAACGGTAATTATGCGTTGGATGCGAAAATCACCGATAAGCTGATCTGCGCCGAGGAAAAGGATGATGAAGCGGCGAAAACCTACGCAAATGTTGTTGCGGTAACAGAAGCGAATAAGGACAATGAAGCAGTAAAGGCACTCGTTGAAGTGTTAAAGAGTGAGGATATTCAAAATTATATCAATAAAACTTTCTCCGGTGTTGTAGTACCGGCACAATAAACAAACGGCATCGTCGCTGACGGTGCTTTTTTTGTGCGTATTAAGTGATACATGAAAAGTATGGTTGTGAAGTTGGTTCGCTTGTGTAATACGAGATAGATGAAAAAACAGAAAGAATTAGGAAACTATGGCAAATTTGCATAAACCATTGTATAATACTACTGAGTAAGGAGGGTGAATTGCCTTGATTACTTATATTCGTAAAAATGCCATGTTCGTCGGATTGCTTACGGTACTGATCGTTGTCAGCATCTGCTTCGGCGGATATACGCTGATTCAAAAAAATGAGCATAATGAGGTTGTACTGCCGCCCGATCAAGAGGAGCCGACAGTGAATGATGCGGAAATTGCGGAATTTGAAGGCAGCTACGGAAGTGATGCAAGCGTTCATTTAAGCTGGAGCATCAAGCGAAATAATCATGAATTAAAAAGCGTCAAGCTGTTTCATGACGGGAAACAAATCGGCGGTGAAATGAAGGATTTGTCTTCCTTTGAAATGGCTCAAAGCCTGTATCAGTTTCCTGCCGGTAATTGTAAATTTACCTTACAGGCTGAATTTGATGAAAATACCACACTTACAAAAGATGTCGATGTATTTATTCGCTATGTCATGAATATCGAAATGGAGCATCAACCGGTCAAGGACGGAGTGTTGTTGAAGTTGAAATATGCTTATGATAAACAAAGTCCTGTCAGTGTTCCGCGAATCAAATTTACAAACGGAAGCAATGTGCCGTTTTCCGTCTCATATCAAGACACGAAGAAAAAAGTCAACGGTACGATCGTTCAGGCGGAAACGACCTTTCAGCTGAATACGCAAAGCATTGCGCCGGGAAACTATCCGGTTACGATACGTTGGATTTTTGAAGGCTTGAATATCTCCAAGGATTTTGAGATAACCGTAACGAAGTAATAAAGAATAAAAAGGATAGGTGATAGAATGAAAAGCATCGATCAAAAATTAATTGAGAATCAATATCGAATGATCAGAGGAAGCTACTTGCGCCGGCAGTTGAAACAGCTGAATGAACAATTAGCGCTTGAACAACAGACCTTATTACGCTTGAAGCAGGCAGTCACAAAGGAAAACGATGATGTGAGTCGCTTAGCCAATGTTTCGATGAAGCGCTTATTTTCCGTATTGAACGGCAGAGGTGAGCTGCGCTTGGAAAAGGAGCGGGCAGAAGCATTTCGTGCCGCATTGGATTATAAGCTGAAACTGAATGATATTGAATATTTGACGCATCAGAAAAATCTGTTGACAAGTGAGCTGAAAAGCTATGATAATTTAAATAAGACCTATGAGGAGCTGTTGGAAATTAAACGGAAATCACTTTCTGTCGATGCCTTAAATGCGGTCAGAGCGGCTGAAAAGCGCCTTGAAGCCGCAATGAATCAGGAAAAGGAATTAAAGGAAGCCTTGGAAAGCGGTAAAAAGCTTTGTTCCTGCTTCACTTATATACTGGATCATCTAAATGATTTAGTTGAGGATACCACAGATGCGAAAAGCTTATGGTATCCCACGGTATCTCAGGATGAAATCGATGATGTGATGAAGGAAATCACCAATCTGAATACGATCTGGAATCACTTTATCAAAGAGCTTCAAGACATCGATGTTACACTTCCCGAGCAGTTCGATCAGACATTTTTATTAAATGTCAGTGATTATGTAGCTGAGGGAGACTGTCATGATGCGAAGCGCATTGATACCTCTTATGATTGTTTGAATGCGACGTATTCCGATGTCAGAGAGCTGTTAAATATGCTCGGTATGCGTTTACAGGATTTGGAATATCAAATATTCGATCAACAGCTGATGATTGAGGAAAGCATTGCGAGCGGAGAATAATAAGAAAAAGAATAGGCAATTGTAGGATTGAATACAAAGGCTTATTCTTTTTTTTGATATGATTGAACTGTAGATCAAGATGTTTGAGCGGCTTTAAACTGACTTTGATATAAGGAAGCATAGGCACCTTGTTTTTGCAGAAGCTCCTCATGGGTTCCTTGTTCAATGATGTTTCCTTGTTCCATCACAAGAATTTGATCGCTGTTGATTATAGTGGAAAGTCGATGCGCAATCACAAAGCTTGTTTTATTTTTCATCAGCTTTTCCATTGCGATATTCACATGTACCTCACTTCGAGTATCCATATTAGAGGTTGCTTCATCTAATATTAGAATTTGCGGATTCATCAGCATAACTCTTGTAACGGAAAGCAGCTGACGCTGTCCTTGAGACAGGAAGGAATGATTGTGAATCATTGTTTGATAACCTTGCGGAAGCTTGACGATAAACTCATGTGCGCCGCTTTCCTTTGCGGCTGATATGATTTCATCGTCGCTTGCATCTCGTTTTCCGTAGGCGATGATATTGCGTATCGTATCCTCACCCAAATACGTGTCTTGAAGCACCATGCCGAAATGAGAACGCAGCTGTTCTCGGGACAGCTTTGCGATATCGACACCGTCTAAGAGAATCTGTCCGCTGTTTAATTCATAGAAGCGCATAATCAGGTTGATCAAGGTCGTTTTACCGGCCCCTGTTTTACCGACGACCGCGATTCTGTTGCCTGCCGGTATATCTAAGGATAGCTGATTCATCAACAGATGATTCGGCTCGTAGCCGAAGGATACTGATTTGAATTCAATATGTCCGTGACAAGTTTTCAGCTCACTGCTTACTTCGTTATTTTCCTGCGGCATATCCAAGAGTGCGAAAACGCGCTGTGCTCCGGCAAGTGCTGCCTGAAGCTGTGTCATTACACCGCTGATTTCATTGAACGGCTTAGCGAAGGTATTGGAATAGATCAAAAAGCTGGAGATATTTCCCATCGTGATTTTTCCAAGCAGCGCCAAGAAGGTAGCGCTGATACCGACGATCGTATATGCGCCGTTTGTCACAAGTCTTGTCGACGGATTCACCAGTGAGCCGTAAAACTGTGAGTTTTTTCCCGATGTATAAAGCTGATCATTCAAGGCTTGAAACTGTTCACATGCCTGTTTTTCTTGATTAAACAGCTTCAGTGTATGAATGCCCTGCAGCATTTCCTGAGTGAAGGCGTTTATTTTACCGCTGTCATTTGCCTGTGCGATAAAAAACTTATGAGAATGCGAAGCGATGAATTTCGCAACCAAAAAAGTAAAGGGGGCACAGAGAATCACGATGATCGTCATTGTTAAATTGATGTTCAGCATAAAGAAGATTGCCGCTATGATCGTAACTGCACCGCTTAATAAGGTGGAAAGTGCCTGTATCAAACCATCTGACAATAATTCGATATCATTGGAGAAGCGTGTCATGATATCGCCGTGATCGTGTGTATCATAATAGCTGATCGGAAGCAGCTCCAGCTTCTTGATCAGGGCCTTTCTCAGCTTATAGCTGAAGCTAAAGGCAATACGATTACTGAAAAGCATCATAAGCCATGTCGTTAATGAGGCGATGCAATACAAAACAATTAAAAGAATCAGTTTTTGAATGATTGCATCAAAGGGAATTTGATTTGTGATATCATCGATGATATCACCGATCAACAGCGGCGCATAAAGGTTGGCACCTACGGAAATTAATGCAAATATCATCGCTGAGATCAGTGCGCCCTTGTCTTGGCGAAGGTAGGAAAGAATACGCTTTATAAGTGCTTGATTCATTGTGCACCAACCTTTCCGAACTGTTGTGAATGACAGATTTCACGATATACAAGACAGCTGTCATAGAGGTTTTCATGTGTATCGAAACCGACCGCATAGCCGTTATCCAGCACCAAAATTTTATCACAGCGATATAATGTGGCAACGCGCTGTGAAATGATTATTTTTGTCATCTCACGATAGCTGTTCAATGCTTCTCTCAGTTTAGCATCTGTTTCAAAATCCAAGGCGCTGAAGGAGTCATCAAAAACAGTGATTTTCGTATTACGTAAAAGACCGCGGGCTATCGCAATTCGCTGTCTTTGTCCGCCGGAGAGGTTTTTACCGCCGGCTTCAATGGGGTGCTCAAGCCCTTTACCCTTTTGTTTTACGAAATCGAGTGCCTGTGCATCATTCAATGCCTTCCATAAATCAGAATCGTTCGCATCGCTGTTGCCCTGCAGGAGATTATCACGCAGCGTACCGGAGAACAGCTCACTCGTTTGCGGAATCAAGGTGATGAGCTTATTCAGAAGCTGTGGATCATATTGAGCGGGTGCAGCGCCGAACAGGCGAATTCCGTCACACGGATACAGATTCATCCAAACAGCTGCCAAGGTTGATTTACCGCTGCCTGTACCGCCAATGATTCCGATGCTTTGACCGCTTACGATTTGAAGCGTAATATCATTTAATGAGGGATTGGCAGCTTTTTTATAGGTAAAGCTCATATGATCGCATTGTATCGCTGTCTGTGGATCGGGAACTGTATTTAATGTGCCGCTTTCTTGTCTGATTTTCATTGCCAACAGCTCATTGACACGTTCTGCACTTGCTTGTGCCTTGGAAAAAATCACGATTAAGTTAGATACAGCGACCAGTGCCAGTAAAATTTGTGTGGCATAATTGATAAAAGCAATCAAGGTTCCGGCAGGGATTGCCTCAGGAAGCGTCAGCATGCCGTTCCATAACAGTATAACGATCGCACCGTTGATAATAAGCGCAGTGATCGGATTTAATAATGCGGACAAGCGACTGACTTGAAGCATTTGTTTCTGCAGGTCAAAAGCGGCTTCTTCTAATTGTTTCGAGGCATGGCGCTGTGATAAAAAGGCGCGTATGACTCTGACACCCGACAGATTCTGTTCTAAAATGCTTAAAAAACGATCGAGCTTTTTTTGATAGGTCTGATACAGCGGAGTTGTATATTTAATATATAATGTAAGCACAAGGGCGATTAACGGCACACAGGCAATTAAAATAAGTGCCAGTCTCATATCCAATAACATTGCCATAAGTACAGCACCGATTACGATAAACGGTGATCGTATGACAAGTCGTATCAGCATCGCCACTGCCAGCTGGAGCTGATTGACATCATTTGAAATTCTTGTGAACAGTGTTGAATGGGAAAATTCATCTAAATCCTCATAGGACAGCTTCATGATATGCGCAAATAATAAATTTCGCATATTCGTGCCGAAGCCTTGCGCTGCAACAGCTGCATTATATTGACATATAAGAGAAAAGCCAAAGCCGATAAACACCATGAGCACCATAAGGGCACCGTAGGTGATCACGACCTGTTGATCGTGCTGCATAACACCTTCATTTATCATAAATGCCATAATCGTAGGCAATATCAATTCAAGAATTGCTTCAATCCATTTGCACAGCGGTCCGATGATACATTGCTTGCGAAACGGCTTTAAATAGGGAAGTAATGCTTTCATAATGCGTCCCTTCTTTCCTTATGCTTTCTTATTTATTCTGCATTATTTTATCATAAGTATCCGCGAAAGGAAATATTTGTTAAAGAGAGCGGACTCTATATGCAGATATTGATTCACACCAGATGCACAAGTACGTAATACTGTGAGCACATAAACATAAAAAAGGGTAAGTAATGTGTCTCTTACTCACCTTTTCGTCATAATGATAATACTGATACTGCCGAGCAGTTTCTAAATGATACCGAACTGCAGAATATTGCGTCTTTGGTCTTTGCTTATTTGAAACTGTTCCCCCGGTGCAGGAGGGAATAATATATCGTATAGCTCTAAAGATGCCCTGTACATGTTCTCACATGTGTTTAATAATTCTTCGATTGTGTCTAGTCCATAATGATGATTTAATTCTTTAAGTCTGTTTAAAATAGAAGAGATTTGTTCAATCTCTAAGGTGCACCGATATGATACTAAGCATTCCTCCAGCAGTCTTACGATGCTGAAAACTCTATCGCTTCGAAATATCATAGTATCTCCCCCTTTCACGTAAGCAAAATCATGAAAGTCTCCGAACAGTATCTGTCATTCCCAAATTTTAACATCATGACACTTGCATTGTAATTTATAAAACGAAAAGGTTCAATGGAATAGGTGAATTTTTTTTTAATATCGGGGATTTTGTTCATAATAGAAAGACAAAAATGAAAAAGTGTTCTTCTGAGAACGGTGATTAAGAGGGGCGGAGTGGAACGATTCGATATCGATTGTTTTTATGGACTGATCATCCATCATCCTGTGCTTTGTAATTCCTGCAGCGTATGAAAAAGGAAAGAGGCGCCTCCCTCTTATGTTTTAAGGCATAAAAAAACACACATCTGAATCAATGTGTGTTCATTTCTTAATGGAGCGAGTGATGAGAATCGAACTCACGTAGTCAGCTTGGAAGGCTGAAGTTCTACCATTGAACTACACTCGCATTTGGTGACCCGTTGGCGATTCGAACGCCAGACCCTTTGATTAAAAGTCAAATGCTCTACCAACTGAGCTAACGGGTCAGTTGGTTTAAAAAACTGGCTGGGGTAACTGGATTCGAACCAGTGAGATGCCAGAGTCAAAGTCTGGTGCCTTACCACTTGGCTATACCCCAATGTCACAAATGATAAGATGGTGGAGAGGGGCAGATTCGAACTGCCGAACCCTAAGGAGATGAGTTACAGTCACCCGCGTTTAGCCACTTCGCTACCTCTCCACATATTCTAATCAAAAAATGGTGCCGACTATAGGAATTGAACCCACAACCTACTGATTACAAGTCAGTTGCTCTACCAATTGAGCTAAGTCGGCATAAAAAATGGTGGAGGTTGAGGGACTCGAACCCCCGACCCTCTGCTTGTAAGGCAGACGCTCTCCCAACTGAGCTAAACCTCCAACTGGATATTTTGCTTTGATTCATAGCTGTTTTGTTCTATCAACCTCAGCGCCTTAATATAATACCATTTTAGATTTTATCTGTCAACGACTTTTTTTCTTTTTTTTCATAAACATATAATTTTTGTAGGTGAAGAATGAAAAAAGCCCTTGATAAAGCCCTTTACGGCATAATCGATGCTTAAAATTTTTTTATAAAAGGACATGTTTTCTGTTTATAAGCATCAAAAGCTTCAAAAATATTCAGAACCGATGAAGCCTTTTCTATATATCTATGAATTTCTTATGATTTCCGTTTGAATTCTTTGTGTTGCCTGTTTGTTTATGGTAAAATAATATGCGGTGATATAATGAAAAGCTTATACGATTTTAACTATGAACAAATACAGCAATATGCGTTAAGCAAAGGCTGGAAAAAATATCGCGGACATCAAATTTTTCAATGGCTGTATCGAAAACGAGTTACAAGCATTGATGATATGAGTGATCTGTCCAAAGAAACAAGAGAATTACTGAATCAGGAATTTATCATTTCACCGTTGAGCCTAAAGGATATTCAGATTGCGAAAGACGGTACGACGAAGTTTCTTTTTGAGCTTCATGACGGAGCCTTGATTGAAAGCGTATTGATGATCTTTGATTACGGAAACAGTGTTTGTGTTACGACACAGGTAGGCTGTAATATGGGCTGTGCCTTCTGTGCCAGCGGCTTGACTAAAAAACAACGTGATTTAACGAGCGGTGAAATCGTTGCGCAGATTATGTATGTGCAGGGATATTTGGATCAGCGTGAGGAACGGCTGTCTCATATCGTAGTAATGGGTACGGGAGAACCGTTTGACAATTACGAAGAAATGATGAACGCACTGGCGACTGTCAATCACGATCGCGGTCTTGGAATCGGCGCAAGGCATATCACGATATCAACGTGCGGCGTTGTACCGAAAATATATACTTTTGCGAAGGAGCATGTACAATATAATTTAGCGATATCGCTTCATGCACCGAACGATGAGCTGCGCAATCAGCTGATGCCGATCAATCATGCGTATCCCTTGGCTGAATTATTTCAGGCAATTCATGCTTATTGTGATGAAAACAACCGTCGCTTGACCTTTGAATATATATTATTAAAGGGAGTCAATGATACGAAGGTATGTGCCAAGCAGCTGGCAGAGCTTGTTAAGGGATTAAATGCTTATATTAATTTGATTCCTTATAATGCAGTTGATGAAAAAGGCTTTCAGGGAGTTAATCATGAGCATGCGATGATATTTTATGATATGCTGATGAAGCAGAATGTTCGCTGTACGATACGTAAGGAGCACGGCGGAGATATTGATGCGGCATGCGGTCAATTAAGAATCAAGCATTTGAAAAAGGAGGCACAACGATGATAAAGGCATTCGGCGCAAGTGATATAGGATTACATCGAAAACAAAATCAAGACAGCTATTTGATTGTGGAAAACGAAGCGAAGGACTTATTGGCGGTCGTATGTGACGGAATCGGCGGCGGCTTGGCAGGAGATGTTGCTTCTCATATGGCAGTGGCGCATATGAAGGAACGCTTTATCCGTAAACAGAGCTTCCATGATGATTTAGATGTCAAGCATTGGCTGAAAACGATTATTCAAGAGGCCAACGATCTTATTTTTATGCAGTCCGCAAAATCAATGGATCAAAAGGGCATGGGAACGACCTGCGTCGGCGTGATCTACGCGAATCAACAGACGTATATTTTCAATGTCGGAGATTCCCGCATTTACAGTATTTATGATGATGAATTGATCTGTTTGACAGAGGATCACTCCTTTGTCCGCGATTTATTAAAGGCCGGCGAGATTACCGAGGAGGAAGCCAAGCATCATCCTAATCGCAATATGCTTACCAATGCTTTAGGGATTTGGGATCATGTTAAAATCGATATTAATAAAATAAAAGAAGGCTATCATTACTTATTGATTTGCAGCGACGGACTTCACGGATATGTGAAGGAGGAGGAAATCTTTCACATCATCAATAAGGAAAAGGATGTAAGACATATCGTTCATGAGCTTATCAATGCATCAAAAAGTGCCGGCGGCTATGACAATGTGAGTGTTATCATACTGGTACATGAGGAGGGTGATTCTCATGAATAAGATGATATCCGATCGTTATATGATCGTAACCTCACTCGGTGAGGGCGGAATGGCTGATGTGTACTTGGCGATCGATACGATTCTGAATCGTGAGGTTGCGATAAAAATATTAAGAGGAGAGCTTTCAAGCGACCCGGTAACGCTGCTTCGTTTTCAGCGTGAGGCCAATGCGGCCAGTAAGCTGAATCATCCTAATGTCGTTGATGTATATGATGTCGGGGAAAGCGAAGGCAGACATTTTATCGTAATGGAATATGTAAGAGGCAGAACCTTAAAACAATTGATTTCACAGCGCGGAGCATTGGATAAAAAAGAGGCTGTCGATATTATGATGCAGCTGACCTCGGCGGTTCAGCATGCCCATGAAAATCATATTATTCACAGAGATATCAAGCCGCAGAATGTGCTTGTAAAGGATGACGGTACGGTAAAGATCACCGATTTCGGAATTGCTTTGGCTCATGATGCCGTACAGTTGACACAAAATGATGCGGTACTGGGAAGTGCGCATTATCTTGCGCCGGAAACGACAAGAGGCGAGCCGGCAACGAATCAAATCGATATTTATGCACTGGGCATTGTATTTTATGAGCTGTTGAGCGGCAGTGTACCGTTCAAGGGCGAAAATCCGGTACAAATTGCGATGAAGCATTTGCGTGAGGATGTACCTAATATCAAAGATTTTAACCCGACCTTGCCGCAATCAATTGAAAATATCATTATCAAGGCAACGGTAAAAAATCGTAAGCTGCGTTATCAATCGGCACAAGAGATGCTGGAGGATTTGAAGTGCTGCTTATTACCTGAGTATGCCGATGTTGAAAAGCTTGTTTTTTCCGACTTGGAATCACAGCCGACGGTAAATGTGCGTGAGCGTGCTGTCACCGCAGAGAATAACGGACAAAAGGCAGAGGTGGTAGAGGAAATCGTTGAGCCGAAAAAGAACGGTTCAAAGAAAGGACTGTGGATAACGACAGGTGTTGTTGTCACAGCCGTGATTACGATAATAACGCTTTATTTCAGCGGGGCATTGGGATTCTTTTCCTTCGATCCGATGATTAAAATCCCCGAAATCAACGATTTGACAAAAGAGGAAGCGCTGCAGAAGCTGCTGGAAGCTGGATTTCAAGAGAGTGATATTACCTTCAATGAGGAGCTAAGTGAGGATACGGAAACGGGACATGTGTTTGACTGCGATCCTAAGGAAGGCAGTGAATCCAAACGAAGTGCCGGTATTCAAGTGTCGGTTTCAAAAGGAAACTTTTATATATTGCCGGATTTCAAGGGTAAAACGCTTGAAGAGGCAGAGGCGGAGCTGAAAAAGGCATTGCCGTTAGCGGTGATTTCGGTGGAAACGATTCCGACCGCAGGAAAAAAAGCCGGAATCATTTTAGAACAGAGCGGCCCGACGATCGGTGATAAGCTTTCTCCCGAAAAAGAGATAACCGTTTTCCTTAAGGTGGCCAAGGCACCGAGCCTTACGATACCTGATGTCATCGGAGAGGATGTACAAACAGCCAAGGAGCATTTAGAATCCTACGGCGTTTATGTGGTGCTGTATCAACGTCCGACCGTCGGTATGAGCGAGGAAGAAATCGCTGCTTTGGAAACGGGGGTCGTTGTTGAGGTAGACCCGCCGAAGGGGACTGAATATCAGCAGGACGGCTCCAGTAACTGGATCACGCTGTATTATTATTGATATGGAAACGGGACGTATTATAAAAATCATCTCAAATCAATATTTGGTGTTATGCGGAAATATCAAATATTCCTGTATTGCGATGGGAAAGCTTCGTAAAGGAAAATCACCGATCGTCGGTGATTTGGTTGAGATTGAGCATTTTGACAAACAAAGCGGAATTCAAAAAATCTTACCGCGAGCCAATGAACTGCGCCGGCCGCCGGTAGCCAATGTCGATCAGGCAATCATTGTGATGTCCTGTAAAGACCCTGATTTTTCTGCGACCTTGATCGATCGCTTGCTGTTTCAAATCGTTTATCACGGAATTACACCGATCTTATGCGTAACCAAAACAGATTTGATTACGGAAAGCGATCCTATCTATGAGACAATCAAGCGTTACCAAGACAGCGGATATCAGGTCTTTACAAGCAGCAACAAGGAAGCAAACAAGGATTTGATCGCGTGCTTAAAGGATAAGATTACCGTTCTTACCGGGCAAAGCGGTGCCGGTAAAAGCTCATTGTTAAATCGTATCGATCCAAGCTTCCACCTGCAGACGCAGGAAATTTCCAAAGCGTTGGGCAGAGGCAAGCATACCACAAGACATTGTGAACTGCATGAAATTGCCGAAGGTTGGGTCGCAGATACACCGGGTTTTTCGGCAATGGATTTCACCTATATGGATATTGCGAAGCTTTCTGATGCGATACCGGATTTTAAGCCTTATCTCAATCATTGTCGATTTCGTGATTGTATCCATCTTAACGAGCCTGATTGCGCAATACGTGATGCAGCAGCGAACGGGACATTGCCGAAGGAGCGATATGCGCATTATCAAGAAGTCGTCGCAATGATACAACAGGCAAAAAGGCGCAGATAAGTGTATTTTATATAAATAGGAGGCTGTTATGCAGGAATTAATTATATCACCGTCGGTGTTATCCTTAGATTATGCCGATATGAACGGACAAATAGAACAGTTGCGTGCCAGTCGTGCAAAATGGCTTCATTTTGATGTGATGGACGGTCATTTTGTGCCGAATCTGACCTTTGGTCCTGATTTATTGAAGGGTTTCAAAAAGGCCAGCGGTTTGATTATGGATGTGCATTTGATGGTGTCTGCTCCATCGACGGTTGCTGAATGGTTTATTGCGGCAGGTGCTGATATCATAACATTTCATTTAGAGGCGTGTGATAGCATTGAGGCATGCCTGAAGCTTTGTGATGAAATTCGTGCACAGGGGAAACAGGTCGGTGTCAGTGTAAAACCGAAAACACCGGTCACAGAGCTGCTTCCGTATTTGGAGCGAATGGATTTGGTGCTTGTAATGAGCGTAGAGCCTGGCTTCGGCGGTCAATCATTTATGGCCGATATGCTGGATAAGGTTCAAATACTGCGCAAGGAAATCGAAACAAAAAAGCTCACTACCCGCATCCAAATTGACGGCGGAATCAATCAGGAAACAGGCAGGCTTGCAGTTGCGGCAGGCTGTGATACGCTAGTGGCAGGAAGCTATGTATTTCGTTCCGATATCGTAAAGGCAGTCGATTCTTTATTATGACAAAAAAAATAATGTTGACAGCGGCAATGAGTCAAAATATTCCGAGGCTTTCCGATTGTGATTATGTCGGTATTGACAAGGGCGCATTGACAGCGATTCGTGCACAAATTCCGCTGATTTGTGCAATCGGTGATTTTGATTCTGTCACAGAAGCAGAAAAAGCGGAAATTGCGGCGCAATGCCCGATCGAAACGCTGCCTAGGCACAAGGATGAAACTGACAGCGAAAAGGGGATTTTGTATGCGCTTGAGCATGGTTATGATGAAATTATCTTATACGGCGGTTTGGGCGGACGTATCGATCATACAACAGCGAATCTGTATCTTTTGATGTATCGCAATTTACCGCTGACGCTTATGGATGAGCATCATTGTATTAAAAGATTGAAAAAGGGCAGCTATCAAATTCCTAAGCTGTTTACCTATTTATCTTTTCTGGCGCTTGAAAAAACAGTAATCAGTGAAGCAGGTGTTGTATATCCTTTAAACAGGCGTATGATTACCCCAAAGGATATTTATCCGATTTCGAATGAAATTATCGGTGATTATGCAGAAATAACGATTCATGAGGGAAGTGTCATCATGTTTCAATGTGAGGATGCGAACTGCTTGAAATAGGATACACAGTTTGCTTATTATACTTTCTTTTATTGAGGAATTCGGTTGGATTCATCAGTAGCTTGTCAGGAGTTTATTTAAAAAGCAATCAAAAAGAATGAATGAAAAAGTAAATCTTAAAATAACAGACAAGCTGTAAACGGGATTTTAAAATCCTTTTTTTATTATCAGTTTAACGCTTGAAGCAAAGAAAAAAACAGGGATACCCTGTTTCAGTTTGCATTAGATTGCATTTTTTGCTTTCAGTGTTTTTAATGCACGAGCACTGATACGCAGCGTTTGAGGCTTGCCGTCAACGACAACTTTCACCTTCTGTAAATTGACATTCCATTTACGACGATTTGCACGCATTGAGTGAGAACGTCTGTTACCGGATAAAGGTCCCTTACCTGTAATTGCACAGACTTTAGACATATCGTATACCTCCTTTATAATCTTGAAAAGCACATTTGCCTATATATGATAGCATTTCTTTTATGAAATTACAAGAAAAAGTTTTAAAACAATCGCAAAGAGTGACGAAACGGTAACAGAAAGCCTGATATAAACGCTACAAAGAGTCTTTATTGGGTATGATTTGAGTTAATGACATCATCTTTACCAAGTTAATAAAAATCGGATTTACTGATATACAAGGCTGTTATGCATCAGCATATACTATGGTAGAAGCAGGATTATTTTATTCGATATATTAAGCATTATCGTAATATCAATAACATCGCTTAATAAGCGATTAACGGCTTTCATTAAAATAAATCGCTGTATTTTTTTACAGTTGAAATAGAATTTATACTATCGCGCATAAAATAAGCAGAATGTAAATACTGGGAATGAGTATTATAAATTGCATTTTTCGATAATGTGGGTTATAATGATAGATGTATCTGAAAAGAAATAAAGATAAGAGGGATCGCTATGAAAATGAAAAAAATATTATTGTTATTCCTTGCTTTGTGTTTAGGTATGGGTGCTTCAGTTGCGGTACATGCAAGTGAGCCCGAAGGATTTCAATCAAATACGGAAAACGATTCACTAAACAGTGACGGGGAATATTATGAATATCCGGCTATGGACAGTGACGGAAATATCACGATGATCAAGATGCCTGAGGTTGATCCGCAGGCAATAGAACAAGAAAAAATCGAGAATGCAGATTCTTTCGATGTTGTTTTAACGCTGGGCAATGACGAAACGACGATCGCTTCCTTTGACAGCTATGAGGAGGCTCAGGCAGTTGTTCAAAGACGCAGGAAGCTGAGAACTTCCGGCAGTGTTGAGGTTCAGCCTAAAACCGATTATTCCAAGATCAAATACGGCGTGGTTGATTTTCGCACGAAGCCGTCTTCACAGAATACACATTATACGGAAACTTTAACGGGTTATAACGGATATATTAACGGTACTACCGGTGCAGATGCAGCTTTTTTAGGCTATTGTACAACGGACAAGAGTAAAATCAAATTTCGTATGGCAGGAGTAGAGGGATGTGTCAGTTCAAGTGATGTTATTGTACGCGATTTTGATGATGCTTATGTCGGATTCTACCGTGTCGAGAATGGTCTTTTGCTGCACTATATTCATTCAGATGTAACTTCACCGTATTATACAAGCACGATCAATGTCGGTGTGAAACAGGATTATATGAAGTCTAATGTTGTATACTTCAGCTTTGACGGTCATTATTTCTATACATCCTATGAAAAAATGATCGACGATTATAAGAATGATACATATGCACATTCGATCAATCCTAAAAAACCTTATTATAATTATTTTCAATATTTATCTCATCGCAGTAAAACAAGCTTTACGGCTCAGCAATTAGATGCACATACGAAAAGTGTAGTTGATTTCGGCAGTAAAATGTTAGGACTTGGTTCGGCCTTCATTAGTAATCAGAATAAATACGGTGCAAATGCACTGCTGATGTACGGTGTTGCGGTTAATGAATCTGCGTGGGGTACAAGTAATATTGCGAATGAAAAAAACAATATATTCGGACATAATGCGACTGACTTTAATCCGGGTGGCAATGCCAGCAAGTATAATTCCCCGGCAGACAGTGTAGAGCATCACGCACGTGATTATGTTTCAGACGGTTATTTAGATCCAAAGGATGTCGGGGGACGTTATTACGGCGGACATTTGGGTGATAAGGGCAGCGGAATGAATGTGAAATATGCATCCGATCCTTACTGGGGTGAAAAGGCAGCGGCTATTGCGAATATTATTTCTCAGAAAAACAGTAATAAGGATTACGGAAAGTATCAAATCGGAATCGTAGAAAAAATGACGAATCTCCAGGTGAGAAAGGATGCCAAGACATCCTCTACGGCTTTGTACAGTACAAAGAATATCGGTAACTTCCCTGTATTGATTAAGAGCAAGGTAACCGGTCAAAGCGTTAACAACAATAATGTTTGGTATAAGATTCAAAGTGACCCGACATTAAATGCAGATCGAACTGCAAGTACACAGGGAACGTATGTGTATGATTATGATAAAATGTATGGCTATGTTTCAAGTGAATATGTAAATGTACTTCCGTATAATAACGGAAGCAACAACGATAGTGATAACAACAATACGACCAAGCCTGAGGAAACATATAAGCTCGGTGATGTGAATGGGGATAACAAGATTACTTCAATGGACTATGTAATGATTAAAAATCACATTTTGAAAATAAGCTCCTTATCAGGCACAGGTGCAAAAGCAGCTGATGTAAATAAGGATGGTAAAATATCCTCGATGGATTATGTAATGATTAAAAATCATATTTTAGGTATTCAATTATTAAAATAGAAAGGAAACCAGCAAATGAAAAAACGATTGAATCAATTAAGCATTGTTTCAATAGGATTGTTTTTGCTTACGACTTTAACGATTAAGGCAGCCGGTGTTGCACCCGGTGCTACGTTTACCGCTACGGCGACCTGCGGAAATATTGAAGGAAGTGTTAAGGTTACTACATCAAATGCAACATTGATCAGCGGTGATAACTGGTGTGATCGCGGTAAAACATTATCGGCAAAAGCGAAAGCAGGCTCATCAGGCACAGCTACAATAACCTTTGTGACTGTAGATGCGACTGATGTTGTGGCAATGAAGGATGCGAGCGGTGTAACCTTGGGTAGGAAAAGCGTCAGTGTGGTGAAGCCATCTACACCATCCAATAATACCGGTGGTAATACTTCAGGCGGTAACAATACACCGAGTTATAACACTCCTAATTATGAATCACCGATAACGAATCAGCAAGAAGAGGAACCAAAATCAAGCAATGCGGATTTAAAAGAACTGAGCATATCCAAGGGTGAGCTTTCACCGGAGTTTACAAGCGATAAAACAAATTATACCGTAATGCTTGAAAAGGACGTAACATCATTGAATGTAACCGCAAAAGCCAAAGACAGTAAGGCAACTGTGAGCGGTGACGGTGAAACAGCTTTGAAGCCGGGAAACAATGAAATCACAATTACAGTTACCGCAGAGGACGGTACGGTAAAAAAATACGTAATCAAAGCGATGGTCGATGAATCACCGGATGTATTCGTCAATTACAACGGTAAAAATTTAGGAGTTGTAAAAAACAGTGATGATGCACAGATCCCTGCCACCTTTGAAAAAACAATGGTTTCCTTAGAAGGAAAAAATGTCGAGGCATGGCACAGTAATCTTGCGAATTTAACGATTCTATATATGATTGACGATAAAAACGAAAAGAATTTCTATTTATACGATGATACAAGTAAAATGGTTACTTCTGTCTATAAGCCAATTGCTTTATTAGGGCGTCAGGTTGCGATTATTGATGTGCCGAAAGAATTACAAACACGCATCGGCATGCGTTTTCAAGAGGTAGAGGTAGATTCCTTAAAATTCAACGGTTGGATCTATGAGGAACCGGATTTTGAAAATTACGTACTCCTATACCTCATGGACGATAAGGGAAAAATGCACTATTATCTTTATGAGAAAAGTGAAAACTCACTGCAGCTTTACAGCAATCAGGCAGCAGTCACACAAGCAACCTATGATAAGCTCAACGAGGATATGAAGCTGAGAATGATCGTAATGCTTGCATTAGCCGCAACAAATGTATTGACCTTATTGCTGCTGTTGATTGTATCACTGCGCAAAAGAAAAAAGAATCGAGTAAGAATTGAACCCGCAGTAAAAAATGAGCCTTCACTCAACAAGAAAAACGAAGGCATCGAGGAAGAAATTGAACCGTTCGATTCATGGAAATACGAACCGATGCCTGAAGAAACACATACGATTCATATGAAGCCGTATGATGAGGAACAGCATTTGTTTGATGAAATTGATGATTTTCGTCACAGGTAATCACTAAAAATGATTACCTTTTTTTCATTAAACGGGCTATGTCACCTCAGTTGATGAAAGAAAACATAAAAAAAAGCTTTCTTTTTTTATTTAGGTGTTTTTAAACTCTATAAATTATGGTATTATTATATAGATAAAAAGTGATGTAAGGGGGTTAATACCTTATGAAGCGCAAACAAATATTCGCTGCACTTGAAATAGCGGATCATGAAGTACGACTTGTTGTCGGTGAATTTCATGAAACGAGATTTAATATATTACGTGTTGAGCGAGTAAAAACAACCGGAATCACCAACAAGGTCGTTGTGGATGAACAAAATATCGTAGGTGCAGTGATGAAAGCAGTTCAAAATGCCTCTACCGTATTAGGCTATAAAATAGAACGTGTTTTATTGGCAATACCGTCAATTGACGTCACTCGCTTTAATAAAAAAGTGAATGTCTTTGTCGAGGACGGAAGCAAACGTGTACGCTTATCCCATATCCAAAGCGGTATCAATGAAGCAATTTCATATAAGCCGGATGAAGATTTAGAACTTGTAAATATCGGCTGCATCAAATACATAACCAACGGTATCACTTCAAGAAAAATGCCGTTAAATGAGGTTTGTGATGTCTTGACGATGAATATCGATCTGCTTTATGCGAATAAAGATATAGTTTATTCCTATGCACGATGCGCAGAGAAATCAGGGCTTGAGATTATCGATATCTGTTTAGATTCGTATGCGATTGCAGAGGAAGCCGCAATCTTTGAACAAACAGTGGATAAATATGTGGTCTTAATTGATTTGGAGCGACAAAATACAACACTTTCTTTATTTACGCATGGTAAACTTGTAAACTGTGAGGTTTTAGAGGGCGGTTACGGAGATTGGCTGTCACCGTTAAAGGATAAGTACAATCTGCCGCTTGATGTCGGCTTCCGTTTAATTCAAAACACCTGTGCACTGGAGGAAAAAGAGGTCGGTGATGCGACCGTGTATATATGGTCTGAAGCAGGTACCTCTCGCCAAATCAGTGAACGTGATGTTTATAAATGCGTTATCGATCCGATCAATGAGTGGATACAAATGATTAACGAAACATGTCAGCCGATTATTGACAGCGGCAATGTCCGCTATATTTTGACCGGTGAGGGTTTAGAGATTCAACAGATCGAAAGACTGGCAAAGGAGCTGAATGCACAATCGCAGGTATATGTTCCGCAGACCATCGGTGCACGAGATTGCGGATTGGTAACCTGTCTTGGCTTATTCTACAGTTGGAAATCACAGCTGGCAGTACGCAAGGATGAGCGAACAAGCTGTGATCAGCGTGATGTAGAAAAGGCAGTTGAAGGTGTCAATAAGCCGACAGTTGATGATGAAAGCGGCTTTACCAAAAAACTAAAGAGTATGTTGCTGAGCGACAAATAAATAAGAGAGCGAGGAAAGAGTAAATATGAGTGATTTACAATTTGAACAGGTGGCAAAAATTAAAGTATTCGGTATCGGCGGCGGTGGCTGTAATGCAGTAAATCGCATGGTTTCCGAAGGCGTTAAAGGTGTTGAGTTCTATGTAGCGAACACCGATCTTCAGGTACTGAATCAATCTCCGGTCGATAATAAAATCATATTAGGCAGAGAAATCACCAAGGGTCTTGGGGCCGGAGCCGATCCTGAGGTAGGACGTCGTGCCGCACAGGAAAACGAAAGCGAAATCAGAGAAGCAATCAAGGGCAGCGATATGGTATTTATCACTGCCGGATTAGGCGGCGGAACCGGAACCGGTGCAGCTCCTTTATTTGCCAAAATTGCGAAAGAGGAAGGCGCATTGACCGTTGCGATCGTCACTAAGCCGTTTAGCTTTGAAGGTAAAAAGCGCCTATTAAGCGCAGACAGCGGATTTGCGGAACTGCGTGAATACGTAGACTCCATGATTATCGTTTCAAACAATAACCTGATCGAGGTAATCGGCAGAAAGCCGTTGGTAGAAGCATTCCAAGCGGCAGATAATGTCCTTCGTCAGGGTGTACAAACAATTACCGATTTGATCGCTGTTCCTGCATTGATCAACTTGGATTTTGCCGATGTAAAAACAATCATGGAAAATCAGGGCAGTGCCTTGATCGGCATCGGTATGGCAGAGGGCGAAGACAAAGCACGCGCAGCCGCAGAAAAAGCGATCCAATCACCGTTGTTGGAAGCACAGATTACCGGAGCACGCAATGCGATCGTAAATATCACCGGCGGAGAAAGCATTACCTTATTTGATGCTGAAGACGCAATGGCATTAGTCAGAGAAGCGGCAGGAAACGATATCGATGCAATTTTCGGTGTAGCGATCAATGAAAAACTGGGCGATTCCATTATCGTCACTGTAATTGCGACAGGCTTCGATCAGCCGAAGGATAATATTATCAAGGCAGTACCGAAGGCAAATGCGACAGCCAATTTCGCTCAGCCGCAGCCTAAGCCTGTAACTGCACCTAAGCAGGTTGAGGCACCACGCTATCAGGAACCGATTATTGAAGATGACGAGGATGAAGGAACAATTCCGCGTTTCTTTAAGCGCTAAATCATGAAATTTATCTATATCGATGATACCTATCTTAAAAGCTCTCCGTTTTTAGAAACGATGAAGCATCGTATGTTTTCTTTCTGTGAGCGTGAGCATATTTCTCATATTCTGCTTTCAATGCCTGATAAAAGAAACAAGGAAGCAGCTGCTTTTCTTGAACAATGTCGAAAGCGTGACATTTCATTGATTGAAAGTCCTGCTGTTATTGACTGGGGCAACTTTCAGGGGATATTGACACCGACAGCCTTTTATATCAAGGACGGTACGATTCTGTATCCTTACAGCGGCAGTGCATTATACGGTAACAGTACGTATAAGCAATATCAGCGTGTTTACTTTGAAATGTTTCTGACACATGATTATAATTTTAATCCTGATTCCTTAGAAAATGAATTAGGTGAATTGCTTCATGATATTCTGCATTTACATAAGAAAACGAATCACTACAATTAGCACATGAAATCATGTGCTTTTATTGTGCGCTTTTGTCGAAACTGACATAGGATAAATTACGGCTACATACGGTGTTATGTAAGGAGGTAACGTCTATGAGCTATCGTAAAAATACCTATGAAATATTGAAGGAATTAGGCAGTGATCCGAATAAGGGCTTAAGCAATGAAGAGGTCAGAAAAAGAAGAAATCAATACGGAACCAATGAACTGAAAAAACAGAAAAAGAAATCGTTATTTGGTATGTTTTTGGAACAGTTTCAAGACCCGATGGTCGTTATTTTAATAGTGGGTGCACTTATTTCCATCTTTCTGCAGGAATTCATTGACTCCTTTATTATTCTGTTCGTAATTGTGATGAATGCAATAATCGGAGTCATACAGGAATTTAAGGCCGAAAAAGCAATCGATGCACTGGAGAAGCTTGCTTCACCTAAGGCCTTTGTCGTTCGAAACGGCTATATCAGAGAGGTAGAGGCATCACAGCTTGTTGTCGGAGATATCGTTGATTTAGAGGTCGGGCGATATATTCCCGCCGATATGCGTTTATTGGCGAGCCGTAACTTAAAGGTAGAGGAAAGCACCTTGACCGGAGAAAGTGAAGCAGTCGAAAAGGATGCGGAATACCTGTATCATGAGGAAATGCCGATTGCCGATCAGCGCAATATGGTTTTTATGTCTACCTATGTTACATACGGAAAAGCCAGAGGTATTGTAGTGCGGACCGGAATGGATTCTCAGGTCGGTAAGATTGCGGCAATGCTGAGTGAATCAAAAGAGGAAATGACGCCGTTACAGGTTCGCTTGGCGCATTTATCCAAGGTTTTGGGAATTATTTGTCTGAGTGTTTGTATTGCGATGTTTGCGGTATCTCTATTACAAGGCAGAAATTTGTTTGATATGTTGCTGCTGTCTATTTCATTGGCGGTAGCTGCGATTCCCGAAGGACTTCCGGCAGTCGTTACGATCGTTTTGGCAATGGGCGTTCAAGTGATGTCGAAAAATAATGCAATCGTGCGTAAACTTCATGCGGTGGAAACCTTAGGCTCGGTCAGTGTGATCTGCAGTGATAAAACAGGGACCTTGACACAAAATAAAATGCACGTCGTTTCTGCTTGGAATGCAGGCGGCTTCGATCATCCGGACAAAGAAATGCTGCAGGCGCTTGTGTTATGTAATAATACCGTTGTGCAAGGGAGAGAAATGCTTGGCGAACCGACGGAAACGGCACTTGTGGAATATGCACAGAAAAACGGCATTGATAAAAATGATACAGAGCTGAGCTATGTGCGGATCAATGAGCTGCCCTTTGACAGCAATCGTAAAAAGATGACGACGGTACATCAATTTCAAAATACGTATTATGCCTATACCAAGGGCGCATTGGAGCGTGTACTTGACAGCTGTTCGCACATGAAATCAGGAACACAGCTTGTAAAGCTTACGGCATATGAAAAAAATCGCATTCAAGAGGCAGCGAAAAAAATGTCATCTTCGGCATTGCGTGTATTGGCGCTCGCATATCGACGTATGAATGATCCGCATCTCGGAGCGATCGAGAATGATATGACCTTTATCGGTCTGGTGGGCTTGATCGACCCGCCTCGTGAAGAGGCAAGGGAAGCCATCGAAACATGTCATAAGGCAGGAATCGAGGTCGCAATGATTACCGGCGATCATCCGTTGACAGCTTTGGCGATTGCCCGTCAGCTCAATATCGCAAAGGGTGAGGAACAGGTAATGACAGGCAAAGAGCTTGATGAAACAAGCGATGATAAGCTGAGTGAAAAAGTAAGGTCGATTCGTGTATTTGCGCGTGTTACGCCCGAGCATAAGGTGCGTATCGTAGCGGCCTTTAAGCGTAATGATAAGGTCGTAGCGATGAGCGGTGACGGTGTGAATGACGCTCCTTCTTTAAAAAATGCCGATATCGGAATTGCGATGGGTAAAAACGGTACCGATGTATGCAAGCAGGCAAGTGATATGATTCTTGCGGACGATAATTTTGCGACGATCGTTACGGCAGTCGAGGAAGGCAGAAATATTTATGCGAATATTCAAAAGGCAGTGCTCTATCTGTTGAGCTGTAACCTCGGTGAAATTATGGCTTTGTTTTTGGCAATCGTATTGATGCCTAATGTTGCCGCAACCCTAAGTGCGATTCAGATCCTTTGGGTGAATCTTGTTACTGACGCTTTTCCGGCTTTGGCACTCGGTGTCGATCCCAAGGATCGCTTCATTATGGAGGAAAAGCCTCGTGATGCGAAGGAAAGCTTATTCGGACACGGCGGCTTCATCTTTACGGTCTTAAACGGCATGCTGATCGGTACGATTACCTTGGTGGCGTTCCGTTACGGACTCAATACCTCAGTGGCATGTGCACAAACAATGGCATTTATGGTCTTGTCGATATCGCAGCTGTTCCATGCATTAAATCTGCGCTCTCGTACGCATTCCTTATTTCAGGTGGGAATATTAAAGAATAAATGGCTCATATTGACGATCATATTCAGTATTCTGCTTCAGATCATGGTATCTCAGCTTCCGATTTTCCAGATGCTGTTAAAAACAGTAGCGCTTCCGTTATCCTCATGGCTCCTTGTATTCGGCTTATCCTTCAGTGTCATTTTGGTAAATGAAATCAGTAAATGGGTCGCAAAGGAGCGCTGATGCAGCTTTATCGATGTTCCTCTGTTCATATGTAGGATTATATGATAAAATAATGCCGGTACAGGACTGAATAAAACAGGTCATGCGACCTGTTTTTGCCTGTTCTTGGAAGGAGTCTTTATGGAACAAAATAAAACAGTAATATTAGAAGCAAATACGGAAGGTACAGAAGCAAGTGATATGATTTTGGATGTGAATGAGCGTCCCGAACCGTTAAAGTGGTGCTTACTGTCATTTCAGCATGTATTTGCGATGTTCGGCGCAACGATTCTTGTGCCGATGATTACCGGTTTTCCCGTATCGGTTGCGTTATTTGCGAGCGGTATCGGAACCTTGATCTATACCGGAATTACGAAAGGAAAGGTGCCTGTTTACTTAGGTTCCTCATTTGCCTATATAACTGCGGTACAGCTTGCGGTTACATCAATGTCAGGCGATGTTTCGGCAGCACAGACAGGACTTATGCTGATCGGTGTGATCTATGTCCTTGTTGCATTCATTATTAAGCTCATCGGTAAGGAATGGATCGATAAGCTGCTTCCGCCGATCGTAATCGGTCCGATGATTGCGGTCATCGGTCTTGGTTTGGCGGCAAATGCGGTCACGAATGCCGGCTTTGTGGCAGACGGTGATATTCGTCAAATGCTTGTGGCATTGCTGACCTTTTTGGTAGCTGCTTTTATCTCTACAAAGGCAAAGGGCTTTTTAAAGATCATTCCGTTTTTATGTGCAATCATTATCGGCTATATTGCGGCCTTATGCTTCGGCTTGGTTGATTTCAGCGCTGTGAAAGAGGCGGATTGGTTTGCCTTACCGCAGTTTATCTTACCGTTTGCGCTTGGTGAATTTTCTACGTATCATTTTTATTTCGGTCCGGAAACATGGGCAATTTTACCGGTGGCACTAGTTACAATCTCTGAACATATCGGCGATCATACCGTACTGGGAAAAATCTGCGGCCGTAACTTTTTGAAGGATCCGGGCTTGGATAAGACCTTGATGGGTGACGGTGTCGCTACTGCAGTCTCTGCCTTTATCGGCGGTCCGGCCAATACGACTTACGGAGAAAACACCGGTGTAATCGGCATGACAAAGATTTCAAGTGTTTATGTCACTGCAGGAGCTGCGGTGATTGCGATTGCGTTGTCTTGCATCGGTAAGGTTTCTGCCTTGATTTCTACGATTCCGGCCTGCGTATTAGGCGGCATGAGCATTCTTTTATACGGTGTTATCGCTTCTAACGGTCTGCGTGTACTTGTTGACAACAAGGTTGATTTCGGTAAGCAGCGTAATTTGATCATTGCCAGTGCGATGCTTGTGATCGGTCTCG
Organism: uncultured Erysipelotrichaceae bacterium; assembly: GCA_947649125.1. GTDB lineage: Bacteria > Bacillota_I > Bacilli_A > Erysipelotrichales > Erysipelotrichaceae > C-19. Next base: position 35,078 of record CANSQL010000020.1, read on the forward strand.
GCGGTGCGGTGCTGCCGTTAGGTCAGTCGGCAACCTTGTCCGGTACAGCTTTATCGGCCTTTGTCGGTATCGTATTAAATCTTTTATTACCGAAAAAGGAAGCTTAATTACATAATGCGTTTTAAGAAAATCTATATTGAAATCACCAATGCCTGTAATCTGAATTGTTACTTCTGCAGCAGTGCAAAGCGCACAAAGCAGTTTATGAGCGTTGCACAGTTTACCCACATCTTAGATGAAATCAAGCCGTTCTGCCGCTATATTTATCTGCATGTGTTAGGAGAGCCGCTGCTTCATCCAAGCTTTGAGAAGCTGTTGGCGACAGCAAAGCAAAAAGGCTTTTATGTGAATGTAACGACAAATGCCACGCTGTTGAACGAACATCGAGATGTGATCGCAAAGCACGTAAGACAGGTAAATATGTCCCTGCATGCGGATTTAAACGGACGTTTTCCTAATTACTTAAGCGATTGTCTTGCCAACGGTGATTTCTTGGCTGAGCACGGGGTGTATGTCAGCTATCGCTTTTGGAATCATAAGCAGCATCGATTGGATGCAGACAGTGAACAAATGCTGAGGCAACTGCTTCAGCATTATCACGTTGCCGCAATCAATCAGAAGCAGCAAAGATTGGCAGAGCGACGCTATCTGCATCTTGAGGAGCAGTTCACATGGCCTTCAATGCAGCTTCCGCTTATCGCTGCAAGCGGAAAATGCTACGGCATGCGGCAGCAATGCGCAATTTTATGTGACGGCAGCGTTGTGCCCTGCTGCTTAGATGCACAAGGGGAATGCTGCTTAGGAAATATTTACGAGGAATCATTTGCGGCGATATTAAAAAAGGAAACGGTGAATGATATGGTCGTCGGCTTTCAGCAAGGAAAGTTGATTGCCCCGCTATGTCAGCGCTGTTCCTATCGTACTCGCTTTGACTAGGAGGAAGCTATGCTGATAAAATTAGATCAATCATCCTTTGAGGCAATTTATTCAATCATGACAAAGGCCTTTCCCTACAGTGAATACAGAGAAAAAGCGGCACAGCGTGCATTATTTGCGCAGTCTCAATATGAGGTCTACGGGTGGCTTATCGATCAGCAGCTCATTGCGTTTCTGGCAGTATGGGATTTAGGTGAAATTCGCTTCGGTGAGCATTTGGCTGTGCTTGAAAGCCATCGCAATCAAGGCATCGGGGCTAAGCTGTTTCAAGCTTACGAAGCACTTGATCGTCGCCCTTTGATCTTTGAGGTGGAATTACCCGAAACAAGCCTCGCAAAGCGCAGAATCGCTTTTTATGAGCGAATGGGCTTTACCTATTACGGTGATATTCCGTATTATCAAGGTGCTTTTCATAATGAACAGACACCCTTACCGCTGCGCTTGATGATGAATATCAGCAATGCGAATCAAGCACAGTTGAATCACTATATCGATTTGATTTATGAAAATGTATATCATACAAAGCGGTGGTTTTAAATGAGACAAAATTTGAAAAACAATGAGGACAATGAATATCTGTGCGTATGTGATGAAGCAGGTGATCCCTTATATACAGCTCCTCGTAACAAGATTCATACCCAAGGCTTAAGACATCGTGTCATTCATCTTTGGTTCGTTGATGAAGTGTATCTGTATTTTCAACAGCGCAGTGCAGACAAGGAAGCCTTTCCGCTCGGCTATGATATTACATGTGCCGGTCATATCGATCCGAAAGAGAGCGCGCAGGATGCCTGTATCAGAGAATGCAAAGAGGAGCTCGGCATCACTTTAACCGAGCAGCAGCTGCAGTCGATCGGTACCTATTATGAGGAAATGATGATTTCAAACGGCATCGATCGAGAATTAGCCGATGTATTTCTTTGTCGTTTCCCGTTGACATCCTGTAGGCTCAATGATGAGGTATTGACTGTCGGTAAAATCAAGCTTGATGATATTGTAAAGCTGCTTCAGCATAAACAAACAGACTGTAATTTCTATGATTTATTAAAGCCGCAGATACGCAGACTGAGTGCTTCGGATATTTTCCTGCATGAGCCTGCATACTATCAATGGCTGTTAAAGGCAATCCTTGCATAAGCTTTGATTGCTTTTTTTCTATCCTTAGGCTAACATTACAAAGCGATTTTTTACAGCTTCATATACTGTTAGGGAAAGGAGGATGAATATGTATACAAGCAGTGTTTTAAAACAAGGTGATATCGGTATTTCCGTCAATAAGATGCAGGCGTATTTGAATGTATTCCAAGAGCGTGGCTTGATTTCCACAAGAAATTTACAGGATGGGGTGTACGGTACACGTACGATGCAGGCAGTCAGTGAATTTCAGCGTTATGCAGGCCTTCCGGTAGATGGCATTATCGGCAACAACACTTGGGATGCGATCGTCAACAAGCTTCGTGAATTAGGGGTAATCACAAACTTCCCTGTTGCCAGCAATCGCTTCTATCTTTCATCAGGCGATACCGGTATCGGTGTATTCAAAATGCAGGAGTATTTGAATGAAATCGCCGCAAGCAATCAGTGTTTGCGCCCGGTTCCGGTAGACGGAATGTTCGGTCCTCGCACCACAACAGCGGTACAGATGTTCCAGTATTTGTATGATTTGACAATCGACGGTGTGATCGGCAGTAAGACATGGGATGCAATCGTCAATGAGCGTAACAGCTTGACCGCTCCCACTCCTCAGCCTCAGCCTCGTTAGTTGAATTGTCCTCTTTTTACCAACAGCTTTAATCTGTTGAAAAGAGGACTTTTCTTTGATTTCAAATCATTCGGATATCATTGTTTATGTGATAATTTGTTTACATAAAAGAAAACAGCTTTTATTCATTCTCTTACGTTGGCATTTTATGGTAATTTTTTTACACTTTCTTTATTAAAAACATTAAATATTAATTTTAAGGTTGAATTTTTAATTACTTTTTAGTATTATGAATAATAGGAGTGATAGTATGGATTTCAATCAGGAGCAAACAGCAGCTTGGATCAAAAGCATTCAGGAAGGAAACGAGGACGCATTCCGGCAGTTTTATGAGGAATGGTATCCGAAAGCCTTTTATGTTGCCTTAGCGATTACTCACCATGAAGCAGATGCTAAGGATGCCGCTCAGGAAACGATGATTGAAATACATCGATCGATTCATAAGCTTCGTGATGTGAATTATTTTAAGCTTTGGTTTAATCGCATCGTACTCAGTAAATGCAATCGTATTTTCAGAAAGCAAAAGGCCCTTACCATGGATATGGAACAAAAAGAGTATCTAATGTCCAAAGAAGAGGAACGAAATGACTTTTTACCGCTGAATCATATCAGACGAATCAGTGATGTCGAGGTTTTGGAGCAGCTCTTAAAAAAGCTTTCGCCTATTTACAGTGAGGTTCTTGTCTATATGTATTATGAGCAGTGCTCAATCAAGGAAATTGCCGATATTCTGCAAATACCTGAGGGGACGGTCAAGAGCCGTTTAAACAGCGCAAAGCTGAAGCTGAAAGAGGAAATACAGGCATATGAAAGGGAAAATCACATAAAACTTGATTTTCACGAGGAGGGAATTGTCGCTTTATTGCCGCTTGTTTATGCCGCAATGAAGAACAAATATAAGCTTCCGCTCATCCCCTTTAAGCCGAAGCATTCCGTATCATTCCAATCAATGGTAACCTCTAAGGTAATGATTGCTTCATTATGTACCGCAATCGGTGTATCAGGATTCGGTATCGTATCACAGCTTCATAAGAGCGCATCAACGATGGATAACACCGATACGAAGCAAATCGTTTATGAACAACCGATTCAATTTAAAGATATATCTGTACAAAGTGATAAAGAAGCTTACTTTGTTTTGATGAAATATGCACATTGCGAATATGAGCGCAAGCAGTTAAGTGAGAATGAAAATAAAACTGCCGATGCTTTAATTGAAGCATTGGAGGAGCATAACAGTGAATATTATTCACTTTGGTTGAAGCGCAAATAGTTTTAATTGATTGTATTTTAATGACTTTTATATGATTTTTCAGTTATGACAATGAGAAAACAGACGGGGAAAAGGCTATTCTTTTTCTTGTTTTCTTTTCTGTGTGATTTTGACAGTTTTAACTGAGTTAATTTTTTTCAAACTTTTTGCATATTTTTGTGAACTTATCAGATGATGGGTGGTTCACTATGTTGCAAGAGAGTGTTTGGACAACTTTTTTTGATGTTAAGTATAAGTGAAACTATAGGAAGGGATGATTGGTATGTGGAAAAGAATCATTATTGCATGTATAACCTTGATGAGTGCCGTATTGATTGGTTATCATCATTATCATACAAATATAAGTGCCGCAACTACGGCATCGGGGGGAGCAGTGACCGGTAATTTAGGACCGTTAAAAGCGGGGAATCGATTTTATATTTTTACAAATAATTATCCTTTTGTCGTTGCGGGAAACGATCAGGGAAGTTCTAATATGGGAACACTCGCATTGAGTGATGTAGCGATAGATAATATTTTATGGGATAACGGCAGTAATTTATATTCTTCTTCTCGATATCGAAGAGTGATTCAAGGTTTGAACAATACAATCGATTCCAGAGATGTTAATGATATTATTAAAGAGTACGTGAAACCACATATACCTGATGTCGCAGGAAACACTTTTACTGTTGATTTGAATGCTCTTCCTTCAAATGAGATGCCTTATTTTATCGGTACACCGTATTTTATGGTGGTTAGGAATACTATCACCGGTGTGACTGTATCTGAAATTGATAATTATTTCATACCCGGGACATGGTTGGGAACACCGATGACAAATTCAAAATATTCGCCTTCTTTTTGGAGCGGCAGCGAAAGATTGGCAGATACAAGCTGTACTACTTACAGAGCTACGCAACCGGGAATTTTATTAAATAATCAAAATGTTGCGTTTGCGGCATCGAAGCCCGGTAATTCCGGTTCAATGAGCAGTGTTGATGAAAACGGCACCGATCGAATGCAATTAAGGATGAAGGATACAAGCTTATCTGTGAATCTCAAAGATGTGAAAATAACGAAGAATGGTACTGAACTGCCCGGAAATAAGATCACGGAAGGAACTGAACTGAATATATATTATGATCAAGCCACAGTCGGTCGCAGCAGTACCGTTTCTCTGATTGTCACTAAGGATGGTAAATGGGAATATTATCAACGATTAGAATCAAGTAACGGAAGTGGTACAGTTACAATAAAAACAGATGATTGGGAAGTAGGAACATACGATATAGCACTCGTTAATGAAGTTCTTACCAATGATATTGATCCGACGGTATCCTCTTTGGTAAGTGCTTCATCACCTATTATTGTGGTGGAGCCACATAAGCTTGCTTATACAAAAACACCGCAGAGCGGTGCGAGTGCAGGTAAGGAATATGAATTCAGTAAAAATGTGAATGCAGGTCAGGCAGTAGGAAAAGTTACTGTCAATCCGCAAGGGGTTATGCCGCTAACTTATACACTTGAAACTAACGGAGATAATAGTTATCAAAACTTTGAGATAGACGGATTGAACAGCAACGGTGCTTCCAGCAGTACTTCGCTGAATGTGAAGATAAAGAGCGGAGCGCCTGATTTAGTGAACGGGGGATTAAAGGCAGGTACTTATAAATTCTGTATTACTGCAGTCGATGCGAATGGTGATCCTGTCGATACAAACGGGAATCCGACTGAAAAGGTTTGTACATCGTTTATGGTAGAAAAAACAAAAACACAAATCGCATTCGATGATCCGAATCAAACCAAGAAGTCAGTGGCGGATGCGGCAACAAATTGGAATGAAACTGCGACAGCTTCTCCAAGTACCGGCACTAAAATTACTTACAGTGTGAGCGGCGGTGATGCATACTTAATTGAAATCGATAAGGACAGCGGTGAAATCACTTATAAAGGTAACGGCGGTTTCGGAAAAGTAAAGATCAAGGCAACGGTTGATGATGATCCAAGTACCGGTGATGATAATTATGAATCGGCATTTACTGAAAAAGAGATCGTAATCTATCGAGAAGTAGACGGAAGTGTAACACCTCATTCTAATTCATCAGATACTACAACTCCAACCTTTACTGCTTCTGACAGTAATGTAAAGGTAAACGGAATCATCGGAACAATCAAAGGAACGCTTGGTACTCCAGATACGATCGGCGGAACCACAACAACTTATAAATATGGCTTGAAAACAGGCGGAGATTCAAGCTTATTCAGTGTTGATCCCAATACAGGAGTTATCAAAAGTACAGCGAACCTCGGAGTCAAGAGTTATCATATTACAGTTACAGTATCAGATAAGTGGAGTACGAAAGAAATCCCTGTAACAATCAATGTCGGAGTAGCTGCGGCAGAAGACTTGAAGTTTTATGAAACAACAGCGGCAATCAATGCGATCACGACAAAGAGTGTAAAAGTCACAGATACAGGAGTTATTGTGTTTGCGACAGTCAAGGGAAGTTCAAATAATAATCCGGTGAAATATAAAATAAAAGATGGCTCAACGAATGTAATCGAAGTCAATGAAAACAGCGGAGCGATTACGATTCACGGAGTAGGAACAGTGATCATCGTAGCTGAGAAACAAGGAGCTACAGGACAGGGAGATGCGAGTACAGAGCTGACCTTTACGGTAACGGCAGGATCACAGGAATTCATCTATACAGATGAAGCAGGAAATGAGCTTCCGAAGCAAACGGATAAATATAAAGCCTATGAGGAAGTATATGAAAAGGATAAGACGTTCCAGTTATATACGGCAGGAAATCCTACAGGCTCTACAGTAACCTATAAGCTAAAGAACGGAAGTCCTACCGATGTCATCAGTGTAGACAGTGATGGATTAGTGCATATCTTAAATGCAAGCTTGAACACGCAAATGGGTAAGGTAATCGTAGAAGCGACAAGTCATGATCCAAACGGAAACTACACAGATAAAACGATTGAACTGCCCATTAACATTAAGAAAGCAGACCAAACAATATCATTTGCGGATGTAACCTATGCGACTAACGGAAAAGGTAAGGTAACACCGGTAATCACAGAACAGGATATATCAAGTAATGATGGCGGAGTTACAGTAAATGATACTGATTACTATATCACAGTAGATACAAGCGTAAATACTTCGATTGCATGGACGAATGACGGAGTCGAGATAGAGTATGATTATGACGGAGAAAACGGAATTGATATCCCGCTTCATGTAGAAAAACAGGGGAATCGAAACTACAATAAGGCAGAGGCAGACGGCATCCTTCATATCATGGGACCTGATGAAAACATGTTGGCAGTATCAAGTCCCGGAAAAATCATCTATGGCGATCACTTTACAATCCGAAGTCTGCAGGATGATTCAAGCAGTACGAATGTCCAATATACCTTTGAGGTAGACAAAACCACATATATTTCTAATCCGACAGTGAACGGAAACAAGGCGGAATTCGATGCACTGAAGTACAGCGGAACGACAACGATCAAAATCAAGGTGACGAGAACGGCAGACGGAGAAACTCCGTTAAGTAAAACGATAACGGTACAGGTATTGCCGAAACCGATTGAAATCATTATCGATGATAAAGAGAAGCTAAAGGGAGAACAAAATCCTGCATTAACGTATCAGGACTTCAGAAATGATCTCGTATCATGGAACGGTGTACAGGATGTGATACAAGAAAATGATATTAAATTGAGCACTACGGCGAAAGACAACAGTAATGCAGGAGCTTATCCAATCAAGGGAGACAGTAACACATTAAACAAGACTTATCCCAATTACAGCTTTACTTTTAAAGAGGGAACCTTAACAATCAAAGAAGAAACTATTGAGGATGACTGGTACCACTTAGAACTAGATGATGGAAATAACACCTTATATACAGGCGGATGGACAAACAAGGATGTGAACATCATCAGCGATCATAACGAGTATATCAATCTATCATTAGATGGAAGTACATGGGTACCGAATCAAGTCACGGTGACAAAAGAAGGCGAGAATAACCAAAGCTTTTGGATGAAAAAGGACAGCGGCGCCATCACAAAGGAAAAACAGGAAATCATCAAGATAGACAAGACAGCGCCTAAGGTTAAAAACATCAAAGCCAAAGATTCAAACAACATGCTTCAAGATATCATTAATCAATTAAGCGGTGGAATATTCTTTAAACCGGGCACATCATTTGAGATTACGACGGATGATTCCAAAGATAATCTTAAAGTAAGCGGCACAAAGGAAGTTGCCTATGAGGTTTATAAGCTCGAATCACAAGCAAGAACCGGTGATGTATTAATCAAAGACGGAACCTTATCAGTCACAAATGAAAAAGCAAAGATCACAATCAGTGAAACGGTCGGTAAATACAAGGTTTGTGTAATACCAACCGACAATGCGGAAAATACAGGCAAAGAAAGCTGTCATGAATTAGAACTAAAGAAAATCGATGTGGATGTAGACGGAGATGGAAAACCTGATTTCAATGATCCTGACGGAGATGGATGTCCTGATTTAAATATTAAATGGAAGGATCCAAATGATGAAAGTAAATGGATCGTAATCAACGGAGATCGTAATTATGACGGTATCCCTGATCTGAACATCGACAGTGACGGAGATGGCAAACCTGACTTGAATATTGATACAGATCATGATGGGAAGCCTGATCTTAACCTAGTGATTCTAAAGAAAGGCGATTGGAAGCCAACGAAGTGTGTGAAACAAGATATTGATAATAGTATCTTAGAGGAATACTGCACAGGCACAAACGTAAAAGCACAAATCAATGTGGACACCGATAATGACGGAATTCCAAACATCAATATTGATAATAAAGGTGATTTCAAGCCTCATATCAATATCTCGAAAAATGATATTAACCCAAGTATTAATATCGCAATTATTCATGATTGGAAGCCCGATAAAAATTATAAATCAGGAAGCTTTACCTACGACAGCATCGGTAAAGATGAACTGAAGCCTTATCTTAATATAGATACCGATGGAGATGGTTTACCGGATATCAATCTTGATTTAGACGGTGACGGTATAGCCGATATTAATATAGATACCGACGGTGACAACATTCCTGATGTAGATATCGATTCCGATGGTGACGGCGAACCGGACATCAACGTCGATACAGACGGTGATGGCAAGCCTGATGAAAACATTAAGGAAATAACAGAATGGAAGCCTGAAAAGAATGTAGACGGTGATTTCCCATACGATACCATGGATTTCAGTGAACCGAATGACCCACAAGATAACAAACCAAATGACAGTGGAAATGACACATCGGTGAAAGGTCAATACAATCCCGCAACAAGCATGGGCGGAGCGAATACCGGTGATGAAACAAATCTAATGCTTTATATGAGTTTACTTATTTCAAGCTTAGTTTTTGGTTATATCACTATCAGAAAAATACATTTCAATAAAAAAAGTCTAAATAGGTAGACCATTCTAAACAGGTGTTTTTTAATTAAAAATACCTGTTTTTCTATTCAGAAACATATATTTCAATAACTTTTTCCTATCTCTCTTTAAGTCTACATTTGTAGACATTAAAGAAAGGAAAGATGATTATGAGAAAGAAAGCATT
>CANSQL010000021.1 GCA_947649125.1 uncultured Erysipelotrichaceae bacterium
CAAGGAAGCATTTAATATCGTTACTAATCCACTCGCATCTACCGATATCACATCGCTAGGACTGCCTGCCTTTAGCTGATACGTTACTGTGGAACCGTTTGGATTTCCTGCCGTATAAAGCTGAAAGGTTTTATTTGGTGCATATACTTCGCTGTATGCCTTATAACTGCTTCCATCTTTTGGTAGCTCATTTCCTGCATCATCTGTATAGATGAAGTTTTGTGTTCCCGCTGTGACTGTAAAGGTAAGCTCCGCTACCGCCTTTGCCTGTCCGACTCCGCCTTCCTTTTCCGCTACGATCGTTATCGTTCCGACACCGTTGATTGTCACTACTCCGCTGTTTGGATTGATCGTGATGATATTTGTGGAACCGTCCTTGATTCTATAGGTCACAGGATTATTATTGGTGCTTCCTTTGACTGTCGCATAGACACTCACATTCGTATCTGTTACCTTCACACTTTTTTGACTTATCATATTAACGGCAGCGCTTGTTTCATAAAATCTTAAATCCTCTGCACTCGCTACTCCGACATTAATTGTCACCGGGATTTGTTTGGTGCTCCATTTATCAGATACTGTTACCGTGATATGATAGCTTTGTACTCCTAGATTTCCTGTTGTCTTAATGACTCCTGTATTGGGATCAACAGTGAATAAGCTCGAATCTCCGCCTGTTTCTATTCCGTATTTATAAGTAATCGTTGACGAACCACCGATATTATCTGGTGTTCCTGTCGTACCTTGAATAGTTCCGATAATTCCGTTTGTCTTTACATTGGTATCTGTTGCGGTAAAGGTAGGTATGATACTATCAGATGAATTCGCATGCGGTGTTACACTTCCGTCTACTTGTTTATAAATGATAATTTCCTTTTCTGTGAAAGCTGAATTATAATTATCATCTCCACTGTTAGGATCATCATCTGCGGTTGCCTTTATCTTAACTTTACCAAATGCTCCGTTACCCTTATAAGTAATCGCTCCTGTATCAGAATCAATATCAATCAAGTAGGTATCACCGCCGCTCACACTATAGGTTACTTTAGTTCCTGTATTAGGGTTCGCTGTCGCTGTTTCATTCCAAGCTGTTGCGGCATCCGCTACTGATTTCTTTGTTTGATTCGGATCATCAAAAACTACCGTTAAGCTTGTCTTTTCTACTGTGAATGAGGTACATACCTTTTGTGTCGGATTTCCATTCGTATCCACAGGATCACCATTCACATCCACTGCAGTAATGCAGAATTTATAACTTCCTGCTTTTAATCCCCCGTTCATTAAATCAGGCGCATTACTTTTAATCTTTACATTTAATGAGGTACTGCTTGAAGCTCCGCCGCTTAAACCATCGACTTCGAAGTTTTGATAAGTATCATCACCGTTTGCTTCTACCGTATATGTAAGCGGCATAACTCCTTGCGGGTTTACTGTTATCTTACCTACTGTTTGTCCTGCATTTACATTCTTACTGAACTCATAATCCTTGCCTGCACTTGCCCCGCTTTGCGGTTGTTTCGTATAAGTAAGTCTATGTGGCTCTACGATTTCAAGCGGCAACAGCTCGGAAATCGGAGAACTTTCTACCGATAACTGTGATGATGAAACATATTCCTCATTAATCACCGCAAGCTTATATTTACCCACCGGAATACCGCTTAAATCTATTGAATAATCATGTGTGCCGCTTTTCGTAGCGTTTCCCAACTTGTAATATTGAATCTGAGTTCCTGCATCATTATATAAAATTGTTGAAATCCTTGTATTGACTCCTGTGTTCGCACTTACTGTTACGTCTACACTGCCATCTTTAACAACCTTGCTTGTGCTACGATTGTTTCTTTTAATATCCTGTAAATTAACTGTTAAAGATGATTGGATTCTTAATTTATTAGGATTCAATTCATTGTTTGCATTTAAATTGCTTGTATCTATTGTATAGCTATGCCATTTACCATCTGTATAAGAGGTATTTGCGGCAAACATAATTTCAGCAGGGCTTATAATCGCAAAAGGTCGTAAAGAATGGTCAATACCCGCACTGCCGGAGGTATTACTTGAAAAACCTATTGCGATTCTTTCGATTGGCTGAATCTTTACAGATGGTGTATCAACATCATTCGTAGGATGTGCAAACAGTGCACGAGCCAGGTCAACTTGAAACGCATTTAAGTGTAATCCTCGATATCCGCCGTTTATCGAATCATAGGAAGATAAATAGCCGTCCAACCAATATACGACATCATTTTTAAAAGCTCGATCGTTCACCCCAAGTCCGAGCGTACCTCCATTTTTGATATCATTGAAATGCGGTAAGAACGGCTCTTTAACCATCAAACCATTTTCCGTATTGTTCAACGAAATTCGGTTTATTTCATTTTTCAAACTGGTGGTCGGACAAAATATTGAAGCGATACCATCATTCGTTTGCATGTTCAAACAATAATTATCTCTTTCTTCCAACGGAATCGGAGTAGCCAATTTAGATGGTATACTGGGATCGTAATTACTGATTTCCTTAATTGACATACTGCTCATCAACACATAATTTCCGTTATTATTGTTATTACCGATATCCCATACAACTTCTTTATTGTTATACTTTCCTAAAACAATCTTTGAACCTTTTGGCAATTGAAAGACAGGAGCAGATTGTGCATTTAAAGTAGTCAGCATATTACTGTTTGTATAAATATAAGCTACAGCAAATACAACCAATGTCGCCGTTAGTGCTGTAATCATTTTCCTAAACATACGAATCTTTCCTTTCCTTCGATAAATCAAAATTACGTATTTTAATACACCGATGATATTAAAAGCCTACTTCATAAGCATAAAACAGAAATAAACTTTTAATAGAACGATTTTGATTCATTCAATCAAATAAACAAAAGCATACTACAAAAAAGTGCTTTAAATACACTTGCCCCATTGTATATTCACTGTAAGACACATAAAAATCATATTGCGTTCACTTAAAATCAAAAAAAATTAAAAATTTTTTAAACGCTGTTCATAGCTGTCTGTCCAACCGCTTGTTTTCAGCACATGATAAAAACTTCCGTCACACTCTTTTAACGCTTCATATAACGGCTTCATCTCTATAATCAAGCGATCGCTGATCACCTGTAAAGCTTTATCATCATACGCATAATTTCTAAGTAAATAATACGCATCCTGTTCATTATTGATTGCATAAGTATCGATCAAAACAGTAGGAAAAGCTGTTTGTTTTGCATTATTCGGCTTTTGATATTCATGATAGATCCCTAATGCACTGAGGGTAACAACACAGCTGCATGCCCCGATTGCATAATTCATTGTCGTTTTGCTCATAAGGTTACCGAGCTTATCCGATAAAGAAGGCTGAATCAATACAAGCCCCTTTGTCCAAGCTGCCTGTTCCTTTAAAAAATACATTGTAAAAAGCATCGGTAAGCTTGAAAAGTAAAAATTCAGCTTTACCTGTTCCCGCTGTTCATATTCCTCAATTTTTAAACGCAATGCCTTTCTTGCGGCAAAGGCACGGCTTTTTACCGTACCGATCGGAATATTCAATAGGTCGGCTGTCTCCTCCTGCGAGCATTCCTGATAATACAAATACTTGATGATATCCTGATGCTCCTTGCTTAAGGATTGTATTAACTCCGTTAAAACCGCTTGATCGCTGTTAAAGCGTGCATTGGCTTCACTGAGATATTCTCGTCTGTTTTCGGTAACCGAATTAAAATACTTCACGTATTCATCGTCATATAAATCACTCTTATTATCACGAAACAGATTTTTACATTTATTCACACAAATACGATTGATCCATAACGGAAAATAATGCGGCTTTTCCAAATGATGAATCGATTTGCGTACTTGAAGAAAGGTAAGCTGGGCAATGTCCTGTGCATCTGCATCATTACGACAAAGCTTCATCGCAGCCTTATAAACGCTCGGATAGTATTCCTTAAACAATTCCTCAAAGGCTTCCTCATCATGTGCTATCGTTTGTTTCACTAAATAGGTTAAGCGATCATTGTCCATAATCATGCCCCTTTCTTTATTCAATCATATGTGACATCAGCAGAAAAGTCAATATATAAATTATGTAAAAATACAATTATATTACAAAATTCAGTCTTTGGTAGTGCAAACAGAGTAAAAACGTGATATAGCTTACGGGTATTTCCGATTATTAAACTGGTGTAACCGTATGATCCTACTAAATAGTTTTTTGTTTCTGATAATTTCAACTGATATCTGATTGAAAAAAGCTTTCTTTTTGTTTAAACTATAAATTGTATTAAATAGTCTGTGTCAAGCAAATTATTCACAATAAACGAAAGGAGCATAATAATGAAAATCAATAAAACCGAGAATAAGCAATCCACTGTTAAAGCAGCTGGATTTGCAGAGATATCAATCGATAAAGGAAATGCGGCGATTACAGCAATCGCAAAGAAGCATTCATCACTTGCGAAACGCTTTGCGAATTTTGAAGGCGAATCAAAACAAGAAGAATTTTGGAGCGACAGCCCGGTCGGAAAAGAAAATTTATGAGAACGAAAAGCTTACATGAGTTATTCTTTATGTGATTTCATACTCTATGTAAGCTTTTACTCAAAACAATAAGACAAGCGTTTTAATTAATAATTCTATGATGAAAAAAATGTATACTCATATGTATACTGCTCGTAATCATATAAGATATAGCTTCCAGGTATTTCCGATTATTAAGCTGTATCCGATAATATCAAGCATATGAATCTCTGCATTTTAACGAATTACAGGCCGTTGACTATTTGTATATTTTAGAGTATAATACTCGTGAGTATACAAATTAGGAGTGATGAAATATGCTTGGAAGAACAAGTGAATTAGCCTATTTGAATGAATTATATGAAAGTGATAAGTTTGAGTTTTTAGTTATGTACGGCAGAAGACGCGTCGGTAAAACAACACTGCTTCAAGAGTTTTCTAAGCACAGCAATACAATATTTTTTCCTGCTCGTGAAAAAAACGATTCATTGAATTTAGCGGATTTTTCCAAATCGGTACAGCTGCATTACAATCAATCATTTATAGCTCCGTTTCCCTCTTGGGAAGCAGTCTTTGACTATATCGGTGACAATACAATAGAGCGAACCGCTATCATAATTGATGAATTCCCGTATATCATTGAAGAAAATCCTTCAGTAAAATCAATCTTACAGCATGCGATCGACCACAGCTTCAAGCATAAGAATATTTTTTTGATTCTTTGCGGATCATCAATCAGTATGATGGAAAATGAAGTCAAGGGAAGAAAAAGTCCTTTGCATAATCGTCAAAGTGCTACTTTAGAAATAAAGCCCTTTGATTATTTAGAAGCAAGCGAATTCTTTTTAAATTACAGTAATCAAGATAAGCTGATTGCTTATGGGATACTGGGAGGAATTCCGAGATATTTGGAAGCATTCGATCCCGGTCGATCAATTCAAGAGAATATCGCCGCAAGGATTATTCGCAACGGCGCCTATTTATATGAAGAACCTGAAAATCTATTAAAAGCCGAGCTTCGTGAAACAAACATCTATAATTCTATCCTGTCGGCAATCGCATCGGGAAAAAACAGGATTGTCGACATTGCCGATTTTATTCATGAGGATCGAACAAAGGTATCAAAGTATTTGGCTACCCTGCAGACACTTAGATTGATTGAAAAACGGGTTCCATGCGGAGAAAACGAAAAATCAAAGAAATCGATTTATATCATAAAAGATAACTTTTTAAAGTTTTGGTTTCGATATGAATTTACAAACAATGCGTATTATGCCATGCTTGGGGCAAATGAAGCCGCAAAGGAAATTATGGCAGATATTTCCAATTTGATGGGAGATGCATTGGAAGGCATCTGTAAGGAATATTTAATCAGACAGGCAAAAAAGCGCCGATTGCCGTTTATTCCCTATTCAATCGGTAAATGGTGGGGTACAAATCCGATATTAAAAGCACAGGATGATGTCGGTGTTTTAGCGCTTGATAAAAGTCAAAGTCAAGCAATCTTTATGGAGTGTAAGTTTACCGGTACTCCTATGCCTTTAAAAGAATATGAGGATTTAATAAATGCGACAAAAGCATTTCCGAAAATCAAAAAGAAATATTTATATTTTGTGAGTAAATCAGGTTATACGGAGCCGGTAAAAAGACAAGCGCAAATTGATCAAGCAATACTTTTAGAAATCGATGATTTATTTACGGAATAAAAAACAGGTAATGATTTATATGGTATTTTTACCATCAGCAGCAGTTATTAAGTATTTCTAATAACTGCTTTCCATCATTAAAAATGCTATTCAAATGCTAATTGATAGCTGATACAGAAACATCATATAAAACCACCATCATTTCTTGAGAAAGCCATATGTTTTCATTTTATAACCGATAATTTATCGTTCATTAGCATATCTAGCCATGCTTCTTTTTCCACGCATCGATCTGCTTCATACGCTCCTTTACCCTTGCCTCACTGCCCATATCGGTAGGCTGATAATATACTCTGCCCTGCATGGATTTTGGCAGGCATACCATCGTTGTAAGCTTATCCTCGCTTTCATGTGCATACTCATAGCCCTTCCCGTAATCAAGCTGCTTCATTAAACCGGTAACGGCATTGCGAAGCTGTAACGGAACCGGCTCTGCTATTTCACTTAACGCATCCTGCTTGGCCTTTTCATAAGCCAAATAAAGGGCATTGGACTTCGGTGCCAAAGACAAATACGTAACCGCATGCGTCAGATGGACACTGCACTCCGGCATTCCGATATCATGACATGCATCAAATACAGCCGTTGTGATTTCAACAGCACGAGAATCCGCCATACCGATATCCTCAGAGGCGAAGCGAATCAAGCGCCTTGCGACATACAACGGGTCCTCTCCCGCCTCTAACATGCGGGCAAGCCAATAAATTGCCGCCTGTACATCACTGTTGCGCATTGATTTATGCAGCGCACTGATTAAATTATAATGCTCCTCTCCCTTTTTATCATACAAAAGGGATTTTTTTGAGATGCACTGTTCAATGATTTCCTTATTAACTATAATACTTCCGTCCTGAATCGCACCGTTTAAAATCACCATTTCCAGCGTATTCAAGGCCGTTCTTGCATCACCGTTCGCAAAGCCGGCAATCATATGAAGCGCTTCCTCATCGATCGTTATATCGACATTGGCAAACCCTTGCGGAGCATTCAGCGCATGCTTCAGCAAATCAGCGACTTCTGCTTCACTGAGCGCATGTAACACAAATACCTTGCATCTTGACAACAACGCACTGTTGATTTCAAACGAGGGATTTTCCGTTGTAGCACCGATCAGCACAATGCTTCCCTTTTCCACATACGGCAAAAAAGCATCCTGCTGCGCCTTGTTGAAGCGATGAATCTCATCGACGAATAAAATTGTTCGCTCCCCCATTCGCCGCGCACTCTCCGCTTGATTCATCACCGCTCTGATTTCCTTGATTCCGCTTGTTACGGCACTGAAATCGATAAAATTTGCCTGACTGTGCTTTGCGATGATCCGAGCGAGCGTTGTTTTTCCGACTCCCGGCGGTCCCCAAAATATCATCGAGGGCAAATGATCACTCTCAATCAGCCGTTTTAAAACCTTATCCTCACCGAGAATATGCTTTTGTCCGATATAATCCTTCAATGTATTCGGCCGCAAACGATTTGCCAAAGGCTCATTCATTAATTCATCATCAAATAGACTTGTCTGCATGATAATCCCTCACAATCACTTTTATTATAGCATTTTTTATGGTAAAATTATGAAAAATCGTACTATACGTTAGGGAAAGAGGAAAAGGAGAATTTTATGAGCTATCAATATACATTACAGCTGCACAGCGGTTCCTTTCAAAAAAGCAATTATACATGGGAGGAAATCAAAGCAAAATGCGAACATATTTTAGCGCATATTCAAGTAAAACAAATGATTATCGGATGGAACAGTGATCCCGTGCTCAATCAAAAGCTGTTGGATTATTTCCATGAAAAAGGAATCAGAGTACTGTTGTGGTTTCCGCTTTTATTACAGGAGAATGATGAGCGTGAATTAAAAAAGATGATTGCCTGTGATGACAGTGAATCAGATTTTTGTTGTCCTACACATTTACATAATGCTCATGCATGCATCGCTTTATATGAAAAATATTTTGCGAAGCTGCCCTTTGACGGTGTATTTTTAGATAAGATTCGCTATGCGTCATTTTCACAAGGCTATGAGGCAGGCTTCGGCTGCTTCTGTGAGGAATGTAAAAAACAAATGCATTCGGTTGATATCGATTATATCAAGACATTGATCGAAACGCATGATCTTCGTTTACTGCGCGGTGAATATGACCGTTACGGCAGATATCATTTCGCCGATTCTCAGGTGAATGCGTTTTATAAGCGCCGAGCACAGTTGATCAGTGATTTGGTATTTAAGCTTGCCGCCTATTTCAATTCCCGCAAACTGATTGTCGGAGCTGATTTGTTTGCGCCGATATTAGCCTATCATGTCGGACAGAATATCAAGGAAATTGCGAAGTATGTTGATTTTATAAAACCGATGATGTATACACATACCAATGCACCGGCGGCGATTCCTTATGAGTATAATGTCTATTTGCGCAATTTTGAACACGCAGAGCCTTTTTCAAAGCATTTTCCGGGCGGTCCGCTTTCCAATAAATCACTGCGTTATCAGATGGATTTCATCAAAAATGTGCCGGCTACGGTGATTCCCGGCATTGAAATCAATCCGATTTCAGGTGTATGCGATGTGAATGCCGATTCCGTAAAGGAGCATTTGCGTATCTTTAATGAATTTCAAAATATTGCGCTGTGTTGGGACGTTATGCGTATGGATGATGCGATTCTGACGGTTCTGTAGAGCGCTGTAACAGCAGTAAGTCTTATTATAAAAAATGCGGAAGGATGCGAATCCTTCCTTTTTTTACCGATAATGGATGGATGATGAAATACAACTTGAACCGTTTTAGGGAATTTTTGAGCATTGATTTATAAAATAAATTCCCTAATCAAACTTTCTCCATGCCTT
Organism: uncultured Erysipelotrichaceae bacterium; assembly: GCA_947649125.1. Classification (GTDB taxonomy): domain Bacteria; phylum Bacillota_I; class Bacilli_A; order Erysipelotrichales; family Erysipelotrichaceae; genus C-19. The sequence continues at coordinate 9,079 of CANSQL010000021.1, forward strand.
ATTACGCAGGAAATCATAAATTTCTCCGTTATCCTTATCCTCATAGTAACGAATCAATAATTGTTTAAATTCAGATACACTTTGATTGGGAATCACAAGTAATCCGCTTCCCTTCGATATTAAATAATGATTGGCAAATAACACTGCGCTGCGCTTATTTCCATCATTAAAAATTTGTGTTTTCATACAATAAAGACATAAAGAAATCGCAATATCGACAGGCTCCTTATTCGCTTGAACAAGCGCATTCAACTGTTCCTTTACCTGTGCTTCTATCGGCAGCGGCGGGATATAAAAGGTACCGCCGATCGTTACGGGAACACCGCGAATACGCCCGCCGTACTGATAAAATCCTTCATTAACCAATCCGGCGATATGTGACAACAAAGAGTAGTCACTGGGATAGCTTAAAACATCCGGATCCATAATGAATTCCCACGCATGTTTTAAATTAAGGATTTTTTGTACATCCTGTGCAGCAACACCGTAAATAAGACCGTTTTCTACGATATCCTCAGTTTGCGAAAAAGTCGTGCCGATTCCTTCCAACGCCGCTTGATCATAAATACTTGTCTTCATATTGATACGCGCAAACTGTATATTCAGCATCACTCGATTTGATAATTCATTATCAGAATAGCCCATGAAAGCAAGCTGTTTTTCAATTTTACGTATTTGTTTTTTCAATTCCTTTGCCTGTTGCGCATTTTTCAGTAAAAAGGCATAAAGGTCCTCATTGTATACATCGATATACTCAGAAGTCAGCTTACCGGCTACACGTTTACGAATATATAAATACTTTTTATCATGGTTCGTTTTTACTTCGGGTGTGCCGTCATAAGGCAGAAGCTTTAATCTTGCGTATAAATCTGCTTTTTGATGTAAAAGCTCTTGTATTTCATAATAATTATTATCCATAACACGACCTCCTATAGGGAATATATTTAACAAAAATATAGCATATTATTCCCTATATAGCAAGTGAATAATGAAAAAGCATCACTAAGGATGCTCATTTCAATCTCTAATTATGTCTGATGCTTTTCTTATGATTCGTTTTTTTCAAACAACCGCTTCATTTCCGTCAACAAACGATCTGCCGTAAACAGCAAGACAATGATCCAAACTGTCCACGCAAAGATACCTGCCGTATCTAAATCAAGCCGACACAGATTTAACTGTCTTCCGATGCCGTCATTGGCCTGTCCGAGAATTTCCGCCATGATACCGACCTTTAACGCTAAGGAAATACCGATGGAAGCAGATGTATATAAACACCCTCTCAAATACGGCAAATAAACGTGTCTGACATCGAAAAGACGTGAACCCGGGTACAGCTTCATCACATCCGAATATTCCTTAGGACAGGCGCACAGGCCTTGATACAGATTCGTATACACGGTCGGAAACAAAATCAGAAAGCTGATTACAATCACACTTGTTTTCGGTGAGCACCAAAACAACACAATCAGTATATAAGAAATATTGGGAACACTTCTTGTGAGTAAAAGCAGCGGATATAAGTAATCAGCGATAACAGGATACAAATAAGTCAAAAGCGCTGTAATCAATGCTGTCAAAAGGGCAATGACAAAGCCGCTCAATACACGCAGAAAGGTAGAAAAAACCGCTGTATAAAACAGTTCATTTTGAAGCTGATTCAGCATTTTACTGCCTACAGCCATCGGTGAGGGCAATAAAACATCGTTAGCCAAGCCGACAGACAGTACTTGCCACAGCAGCAACAATATTACAAATGATAGTGTAATGCGTATTTTTCTGTTCATATCGAGCCTCATTCCATAACAATAGGATAGCAGTTTTTCATTTATTTGACAAGTAAACATTCCATAAAAAACAGATACAGTCGCATAAATAACTGTATCCGTTTAATTGTTAGATCAACATACTCTCATCAAAGACGATCTTAAAAAGCTTTAAGAACTCCGCAATATCATTTGTTACTTCATCTGCCTTCACAAACTTAAGATTTTGACGCTGCCAAGAGGCAAGCGCAATTTTCGCATTAGGAATGCCGAGCTGATCGGCTCCGATCTTTTCGATATATGCACTCACCTTTTGTTCATCCTTACAGCCTTCATTCAAGAAAGCTTCAATATCCTGCAGAACAGAAGCAGTCTTATCTTTATCCTTCACAAAGATTGCCGCCTGCGGATAACCCTTTTGATGATCCTTGGACTCCTTTTCCTGCAGATCGATCAAAACCGAAAGCTCGATTCCCTTTTCCTTTGCCTTTGCGATCGTGGCGGTTGCGGCAGGCTCCGCCAAAAGTCCGGCCTTTACCTTACCGCTCAACAGCTGTGCCTGTACATCCTGAACACTGCTGAGATAAGTGACATTATCAATATTCGCATAAGTGCTCAGAATTTTACCGGGAACGGCATTTTCTCCGAAGGCTGCGAAGGAATCGCCGTTTTTATACGCTGCATCACCGACGACATAAAGATTTCCCCATGTGATGACGGCAGCCAAGCGATAAGGTGTAGCTTCTTTTTCCATCAGCTTCGCCCCCAAATTGATCGGTGCGATAATTACATCATAGCTGCCGTCGCTCTTGATCAGTTCTGCGCTTAACGGATCACTGCCCGAAACAGTGTCAACAGTTACATTTTCCTTGTCGCTTAAAGAAAGTGTTGCCAAAGCAGGTGCTCCCTGCGGGGCAAGGACAGAAATCGGCTCCTGCTTATTATCCGCCTTCGTACAAGCACAAAGCGTGATAAGCAAGCAAGCTGCCAGTAATTTACCTAAACGCTTCATTATCGTTTTTCCTCCGCCTCTGCTTGAAGCAGCGCTACACAGTCCTTCAATGAAACCGTAACACTGTCCTTAGACATCGCACGACGAATCGTCACTGTTTCGTCCTGTGCTTCCCCGTCGCCGACAACGATTTCCACCGGAATTTTATTCATCTGTGCCTCGCGGATACGATAACCCAGCTTTTCATTTCTGGCATCTACACTGCTTCTGAAGCCGTTATTTAACAGCACCTCATTCACCTTGTTCGCATAGTCCGCATGGCGTTCATGATGCACCGGCACAACGACAACCTGCTTCGGTGCCAGCCATAACGGAAAATGTCCCGCATAATGCTCAATCAAAATACCGATAAAGCGCTCGATCGAACCGAAAATAACACGATGCACCATGATCGGACGCACACGCTTGCCGTCCTTATCCACATACGTAATATCAAAGCGCTCCGGCAGATTCATATCAAGCTGAATCGTACCGCATTGCCATACACGCCCCAAGGAATCCTTGATATGGAAATCCAGCTTAGGACCGTAGAAGGCACCGTCACCCGGATTCACTCGATAGGACTTGCCTGCATGCTCACAGGCAGCCATCAAAGCCGCTTCACTTTTCTCCCATACCTCTAAAGAACCGATATACTTTTCCTGCGGACGAGTGGAAAGCTCAATTTCATAAGTTAAATTAAAAATCTTATAGAAGCTGTCAATGAAATGAATCAGCTCAATGACCTCACTTTCAATCTGATCCTCACGCATATAAATATGAGCATCATCCTGAGTGAAGGTTCTGACTCTGAACAAGCCGTTTAAAGCGCCGCTTGCCTCATGACGGTGCACCTGACCAAGCTCACCCATGCGCATCGGCATGTCCTTATAAGAATGCAGACCGTTTTTAAACACCAACAAAGAACCCGGACAATTCATCGGCTTGATCGCAAATTCACGCTCATCAACCGCTGAGGTATACATATTCTCTGCATAGTTCTGCCAATGTCCGCTCGTTTCCCAAAGCTCCTTGCTCATCATGATCGGCGTCTTGATAAACGTATAGCCGCGCTTTGTATGCTCCTCATACCAAAACTGCTCCAAAATATTACGAACGATCATCCCGTTTGGTAAAAAGAACGGCATACCGGGCGCATACTCGCTCATCATAAATAAGCCCATTTCTCTGCCGAGCTTTTTATGATCGCGCTTTTTCGCTTCCTCAAGCAGCGTCAAATGCTCCTCTAGCTCCTCTTTGGTTTCAAAGCATACACCGTAAATACGCTGCAGCATTTTATTATTCGCATCCCCTTTAAAATAAGCACCGGAATGCTTTGTCAGCTTAAAGTTCTTACACAGCTTCACGCTTTCGACATGCGGACCGCGGCATAGATCCACAAACTCACCTTGGCGATATGCAGTAATCGTACCGTCCTCTAAATCCTGAATCAGCTCCAGCTTGTAAGGATCATCACCGAACAGCTCCAATGCCTCTGCCTTCGTAATCTCCTCACGAATGATACGCTTCCCGTCCTTGGCAATCTTTTTCATTTCCTTTTCGATTTTCGCCAAATCCTCGTCCTTGATCACATCATCGCCTAAATCAATATCATAGTAAAAGCCCTCAGATACAACAGGCCCTACCCAAAACTTTGCCTGCGGATACAGGCGCTTTACTGCCTGCGCCATCATATGTGCACAGGAATGATTCAAAACACTCAGCTTTGCATCTTCTTTAAAATCTACCATAGCTATCTCCTTCCAAAATAAAAAGACTGAAAGTAAAGGACGATCAGTCTGACTCGTGGTACCACCTTTGTTCATAGATTGCTCTATGCACTCATTCATTGTAACGGAATTACCGGCACACCCTTTCAGGGGCAGCTCCAAGGGAGTAAGCAATAAGCTTTTCAATGGTTTTACACCGACCAACCATCTCTCTGTATCAAGGGATTATCACTCATATCCTTATCATAGCTTTTATTTATAACATTTATACAACAAAACCGTTTATTTGTCAATGGATTGGCATTTTATTTCGATGAAAGTCTTGATCAGCAATGACAGAAATGCCTTTACTTAAAAAATACTTGTCACTACGGTCCTTCCTCATGCAATATCAAAATCGCTGTCATCGATTGCTTTATCTGCTTTTTACTTCCCTTTTTTGATTATCCTTTAAAATACACAGATTATTGTTTTAGCTATTTTCACTGAGATAGTGAAAAATTAAGAATTTGATAAAATATAATTTTTATGTTCCAAATTATACAATTTAATTATATAATATAGAGTATAATAATATAAATATAATTATTATACATAAAGATAAAAAAATTCAACATGAATACTGTATTTTTTTCTGATTATTAATTGTAACATCACAAAAAATGTTACAGTTATCCATAAAAAAGTGATAAAATAGTAGCGAAAGCGATTCAGCGCAAGCAATGTCTGTTACAGGAATATGAAATACGGTGTATTTGGTATCGTATAAGTAAAGAGGTGTCTTATGAGAAAAACGTATGGTTATGTTCGTGTATCCTCAAAGGATCAAAATGAAGCAAGGCAATATTTGGATTTGATTGAATTCGGAATCGATGAAAAAAATATCTATATGGATAAGCTCAGCGGTAAGGATTTCAATCGTCCCTCTTATCATCGGCTAGTCTATAAGAAGCTGAAATCAGGCGATCTGTTGGTAATCAAAAGCATCGATCGTCTGGGCAGGAATTATAATGAGATTCTGCAGGAATGGAAGTATATCACAAAGGAAAAAAATGTCGATATCAAAATACTGGATATGCCGTTATTGGATACGGACCAAAATAAGGATTTGATCGGTACGCTGATCGGTGATATCGTATTACAGCTGTTGTCTTTCGTGGCTGAAAACGAACGTGTCAATATTCATCAGCGACAGGCGGAAGGAATCAGAGCGGCAAAGCTGAGAGGAGTTCGCTTCGGACGTCCGGAAATTGAGCTGCCGGATGATTTTGAGGATATCTTGGATACATGGCAAGGCGGAGGTTTGGCTTCTAAGGATGCAATTGCGATATCCGGTTTAAAGTACAGCACCTTTTATAAGAAAGCGAAAATCGTTCGTGAGCGAAAAGAAAAAGAAATCGAAATACCTACACAAGGGTAAATCGATTCCTTTTTTTATGATTACCAGCTTCCGCCGCCACCGCCGCCGAAGCCGCCGCCTGAGAAACCGCCGCCGCCAAAGCCGCCGATGCTTCCGCCGCCGCGTCCGCTTGAGCCCTTCGGTTCAATATAAGAGGCTGCCGAGGAGAAGCTGCGGAAGGAATGATGGAAGCTTCCCCACCACAGCCATGCCGAGAAGCTGCTGCCGTAGGAGCGAGAGGATACATACCAATCCGGCTGCGGTATGATCAGTTCTTCAAAGCGACTCGCCCATACATCACTGACTCCCAGTACATAGGCATAAGGCAAAATCTCATAGAAAGCACTCGGATTTTCTGCCACCAAAAGTTCTAAGCGTTCCTTTTCACAATTCAGAATAAATTCACGCAGGCCGAGAATCTGTCCCAACCAACGATTTCCCTGTTGCGTCCGCTTATCCATAAACATCAAAATTACCATCAACAAAAGCTCGATTGCGATATAAAGAATCGCATAAAGCCATGCCAAGGCAGTCTGTGAAAGCAATATCACCGCCGCAACGACGGTAAACAGCACCGCGTTTAGGAAAAAGCACAGTCCCCAAAGCAGAAACAACAATGATTTTTTCAGTACGAATCGCTTACGCATCAAGAAAATCCACGGAGCTGCGAAAAGTAAAGCGAAAATACCGCAGAAAATTGACGGGAATAAGGCAGGCTCCATCATGCCGTATTTCGCATACATGGACGCGAATACACAGATAACGCTAGGTAATGCCATAAGCACACACATAAATGCTTGAAGTCCTATGCTTGAGCTTGTGAAAATACGATTCTTTTTCGTATGGAAATGCTTGGAAAGCTTGTTGCAGGACTGAACCAATGCGTCTCCTACATGCGCTTTTTTCAAATCGGCCTCATCAACGAAATCCTCATTTTTGAAAATGGCATGGAAGAAGGTGCGCTCATAGGGCTTCATGTCAGAATCATCATCCTTGATTTTTTTCAGTTTCAGCGCTTTATCATCATCCTCATGGATTTCAATATAGCCGCGATTTGCCCAATCGATGATCAGTGATAAAATATCCTTGCGATCGACCGTTGCGTCAACGACATAGCCCACACCGGCACTGTCCAAGCCCTCCGGTGCTTGGAATTCAACCGTTACGACTACCTCATCATCCTTGCCGAAGCGATAGAACAGCACAACTGCGACAATCGCGATCACACCGCTTGCGATCAGCGCATACAACAGATAATCAGGCAGCGGCGGAAAATTGAAATAGTCCTTTTCTAACGGTACCATGATCGTAGCCGACTCGTAATTATACAGCGGCTTTAACAGCTCACCCTTGATGACATTGCCCTTTGTCTCTACCGAAAGATTTTGAAAGGCTGAGCCATAGGAACCGGTATAGGCACTGATTTTTGATGAGTCAAAGGCCTTCGGCATATGAATTTCATAGTTCATACTCTTTATCGTAGTATCAAATCCGTTGCCGATCAAATTCCAATACAGCATCTGCATATCGTTATAATCTAAATCTCTTGTGTGAACACGATAAGAAATCGTATATTTCTGTAATCCGATGACCGTTTCATCCGGATCACCGATTTTGATTACCACCATACCGCTGTCAACATCGATATCGCACGTATCGGAATCACCGCAGGAGATATCATCAATCGGAAAATAATAATTTTTTGTTTGTGAACCGCCCTTTTCATCTGTCCACTCCATCTCATACTTTGTCGGAATATTACGATAGAAGCCATGACGATATTGACTGAAATCAAGCAGATAGCTCTCCTTTACCAAGTAGGTCCCATCCTCCTCGACATCGATGGTGATTGCCAGATGATCGACCGTAAAGGCCTCCTGTGCGCTTGTCGGTAAAATCATACCGGTCAAAAGAGTAACACACAGTAATAAAAATAAACCTGTTTTTTTCATAAACATCACTCCCTCTGTAAAAAGGACAGCTTATGCCGTCCTAGAAAGATACCTTCACATTCTCACGCTCTGCGCTGTCGGTAATCTCATACAGCGGCTTACGGCTGAAGTGGAAGATACCGGCAAGCAGATTGCCCGGGAATACCTCAACCGCATTATTGAATTTCATTACGACGGCATTGTAGAACTTGCGCGCATTGGCAATTTCCTTTTCAATGCCCTGCAGCTGCGTCATCAATTCCCCGTAATGCATATCAGCCTTTAAATCGGGATAAGATTCCGCAATCGCAAAGAATGAGCCCATCATTGTCTGAAGGTGCTTATCGGAAGCAATACGCTCGTCCATACCCTTTGCGGATACAGCCATATTACGTGCCGCAACCACCTTTTCCAAGGTTTCACTTTCATGCTTCGTATAGCCCTTGATCGTTTCCACTAAGTTAGGAATCAAATCATAGCGCTTTTTCAAATACACATCCATCGTTGAGAATGCTTCCTCAACCTTATTACGAAGCCGTACAAATTTATTGTAGCTGCTGATGATCCACAATACGAGAATCACCGCAATCACAATACAAACAATCGCCCAAATCGGCATAATAATTCCTCCTTTATACTATTATATGACAAAGCTGCCGTTTTCAAATACGGAAACCCAATCACCGTTTTGTGTTTCACCCTTTACATTCATATCAGCTGTTCCGAACATAAAATCGACATGAATCAGTGAAATATTGAAGCCGAGCTGCTTCAGCTCTTCTTCGCTTTTTGTCAATCCGTCCTTCAAAGTGGAAGGATACGCATTTCCCAGTGCCAAATGGCAGGACGCATTTTCATCAAACAGCGTTGTATAAAACAACAGCTGACTTTGTGATATCGCTGAATCATACGGTACCAAGGCAACCTCACCTAAGGATTTACTGCCTTCATCCATTTCCAGCATTTCCTGCAGTACCGATTTCCCTTCCTTCGCATCATATGCGACGACTTTTCCGTTTTCAAAGGTAAAATGAAAATCCTTGATCAGATTACCGTTATGAAGCAGCGGACGGCTTGCGTAAACGATGCCGTTGACGTTATTACGATCGGGTGCGGTAAACACTTCCTCAGTAGGAATATTCGCATTAAAGCGGATTTGACTTTGTGATAAATCGCTGCCGCCGCCCCAAATATGATTCTTAAGCAGACCGACATGAAGATCGGTTCCCAGCGCATTTGTGAAATGAAGCTGTTTAAAATTCAGCTCGTTCAGCTTTTTGATTCGAGACTGAAATTGTATATCACGCTGTTCCCAAACCGCAATCGGATCGTTGGTTTCATCAATATAAACGCACTTCATGATTTCATCCCATAAGCGCTCGACTGCCGCTTCATTTTCTAATTCAGGGAACATGAGCTTGGCCCATTCCTCATTCGGTACCGCAACGATTGCCCACTGGGTCTTAGAGGCCATCGTATATTCGCGCACTTCCTTTGAAGCTTCACCGAATGCCTTTTGACGAATTGCCATTTTTTTCGGATCGCATTCTTTAAGTACACCGGCTCGCGGAGAGATGATCGACATCGTACAGGCACCTGCCTTAAGATAATCTAAATGACGCTCAACCTGCCAGTCATGTACCTCACCTAAGACCTCATCGCTTAGATAATTATAATTAAGTTTATCCAAGAAAGGATCGCGATAATAAACGAGCACTTCTCTTGCGCCTGCCTTATAGGCTTCCTCACTGACTAAGCGCGTAAAGGAAACAGTATCGATATCGGCTTGAATGATCAGGGTTTGATTCTGCGCCAGATTGACGCCGCTGCGCACTGCCAGCTGCGCATATTTTTTTAACAGCTTTTGATTCATTAGTTACCTCCTGCATAGGCCATCACAAGCATTGCCGCACCGACGATTCCCGGCTCCTCAAGCTGTGCTTCCTTGAATTCGACCGCTCTCATTCCTTCATGTACAAGCGTTTTAAACTGCTCGATCAATTGATCAAGAAATACATCCTTGCCCTTCATCAAGCCGCCGCCCAATACAAATACCTCAGGATCGCAAATATGCGCAATGATCGAAAACAGCTGTGCCAAATCATAGGTCGCTGCCTCACATAAGGAAATTGCCTGCGGGTTTTTCTCGCGTGCCAAATCAAATACATCACCGGCATGATTGATGCGATTACCACCGAACAATTCCTTGCCCTTACGGGTAATTGCGGTACCGCTCGCTTCATTTTCAACCGCGCCGACATTTAAATGACTGATGTCCTCACGATTGCGGTCAATGATCACATTGCCGATCTCACCGGCAAAGCCGTGAGCGCCCGATACGACTCTTTTATCAATCACAAGCGCACCGCCGACACCGGTGGAAAGCGTTACGTAATAAACGGAATCATGATTTTTTCCGGCGCCCAGCATCGCTTCGCCCATACATGCCACATTGACATCATTATCCATATAAACAGGCATTTGAAAATGATCACGAAAATGTTTGACAAGCGGATAGCCCTCAAAGCCGGGCAAAAAGGATGCCAGCATCATCTTACCGTTTTTAGTATCCACAGGTCCCGGTACTCCCATACCGATGCCCTCACATTCTTGATAGCCGTCAATCGATTCAATCATTGAAATTATCTTTTGTATCACATGGTCAACGCCCTGATCTATTTCAGTCGCTTCCTTAACTACCTGAAGCAGTTGTCCTTGTTCATCAACCTTAGCAGCACGTACATTGGTGCCGCCTAAATCGACTCCGATAAATGTTTTCATGAAATATCCTCCTAGATATATAGTCTATTGTATCATAAATCTGTTTTTTTTACACGCAGAATCACGATTCTTTCCGAATAAGAAAAAAGACACCGCAGTGTCCTATTTAACTTCAATGATTTTCATTGTATTGGTTGCGCCGCAGCCGACCGGATAACCGGCAACCAAAAGAATCGTTTGTCCCGGTAGGATACCGTGTGCCTTGGCAATATTACGCGCCAGCTCACACTCATTGTTTGCGGTATTCGCAATATCGGATTTATAGGTGATAACACCCCAGTTTGCGGCCAATGAACGCTGTGTTTTATCGTCAAAGGTAACAGCGATGATCGGTGCCTTCGGACGGAATTTAGATAAACGACGCGCTGTATTGCCTGATTGTGTAAAGGCCACGATAGCCGCTACATCAAGCGCTAATGCCGTATCCGCAACCGAAATACCGATCGCATCGTTATTCGTGCGCTGTGAGGTGCGAACCTGCTTATACAGCACTTCCTTATACGGATAAAGCTGTGATTCGATCGCCGTTGCGATTTTAACCATTGTCTGAACCGCTTCAATCGGATAGTTTCCGGCCGCAGACTCACCGCTCAGCATGATTGCATCGGTACCGTCTAAAATCGCATTCGCAACATCGCTTGCCTCTGCACGCGTAGGACGCGGATTGCCCTGCATACTTTCCAGCATATGGGTAGCCGTAACGACCGGCTTGCCCATTTCATTCGCAGTACGAATGATCTGCTTCTGATAAATCGGTACAAGCTCTAAAGAAACATCGACACCCAAATCACCGCGGGCACACATCACACCGTCTGAAACCTCTAAGATTTCACGCAGATTATCGAAGCCCTCTTGGTTTTCGATTTTCGGGATAATACGAATATCCTCTCTGCCTTCTTCCTTTAAAATTTCACGAATCGCTAAAATATCCTCTTTACGACGTGTAAAGGATGCGGCAATATAATCGATTCCCTGACGGCAGCCGAAGCGAATATCCGCTTCATCCTTTGCGGAAACAAACGGCATCGATAATTTAACACCCGGTAAATTACAGCCTTTCTTGCTTTTTAATACATGCGGATTTTCAACACGGCAGGTCAATTCTCCGTCTTTTTTATCAATTACCGTTAAACGGCATTTTCCGTCGTCTACCAAAATAGTTCCGTCAATGCTTAAATCATCAAAGATTTCCGGACATTGAATATGAAAGCGCTCCTTTGTACCGAGGATTTTTTCTCTTACGATCGTAACGATATCCCCTTTTTCAAAACGCTCAGAGTCGTTTTCAAATTCACCTAATCTTACCTCAGGTCCTTTGGTATCCAACAAAATAGCGATATTCGTGCCTAATTCCTTATTTACCTCACGAATGTTGTTAATACGATTTCCGTGTTCCTCAAAATCACCGTGAGAGAAATTCAGACGAATGATATCCATTCCGTTTTCTGCCAATTTCTTCATCATATCCTTGTTTTCCGAAGCGGGACCGATGGTACAAATAATTTTTGTTTTCTTTTTCATAATAAAGCTGATTTCCTTCCTAATCTAACTACACAAGACGATCGAATAAATTCTGAAGCTGTTTGCGTGAAGCACGCGGTATATTCAGGGCTTCCTCAATCGGTGTAGAGATGATGCGGTTATCTTTAATACCCACACACTGTCCGCCGATTCCCTGCATCAGCAGATCTACCGCTTTTTCACCCATGCGTGAAGCCAATACACGATCGCTCGGAGTTGGCGAGCCTCCGCGCTGTACGTGACCGAGTACAGTTGCACGACCGGAAAAACCGGTATTTAAGCTGATTTTACGCGCAAACTGATGAACATCTGTCATTTTTTCCGAAATAATCACAATCGCATGACGCTTCTTTCGAATGACATCTAAATCACGCAGGCGCTCCAAAATTTCTGTTTCCTCAAAGCCTGTTTCCGAGGTACATACGATTTCCGCACCGCAGGCAATTCCGGCCCAAATAGCCAAATCACCGCAGCGATTTCCCATGACCTCTACTACTGAACAGCGATGGTGTGAGCTTGAGGTATCACGCAGCTTATCCACCGCATCGACGATCGTCATCAATGCCGTATCAAAGCCGATTGTATAATCGGTTGAAGTGATATCGTTATCGATCGTACCCGGCAAGCCGATACAGTTGATTCCCATATCGGTCAGCGCCTGTGCACCGCGATAGCTTCCGTCGCCGCCGATTACGACAATCGCTTCGATGCCTCTTTTATGAAGCTGCTCCACCGCTTTTAAACGAACGGATTCATCCTTAAACTCCGGCAAACGTGCCGAGCCTAAAATCGTTCCGCCGCGATCGATAATATCACCTACCGCAGCCTTGGTCAACGGTTCAATATAGCCCTCTACCATACCCTTATAGCCGTTATAAACACCGAATACTTCAAGTCCGCTGTTTAATGCGACACGCGTAACGGCACGAATAGCCGCATTCATTCCCGGCGCATCACCGCCTGATGTTAAAACTCCGATACGCTTTACCATAAGCATTTCCTCCATTCTGTAACATTATACTCTACAATGAAAAATTTTTCCAGTTATTTTCGTCTTGAATTACCGCTCATAAACACTTCCTGTGCCAGTGTGCGGATGCGCTCCTCGATTCGTTCTGCCGCCATCGGCTCATTCAATGTATAGCGCTGCTTCAATTCGGGCAGCTTATAGTTACTCGTAAAAAACGTCAACAGCTTATGCTCCATACGATAATCCAAAAGCGATAAAAGCACTTCATCACGGCTCCATGCCGTTACACTTTCCCCGCCGATATCATCAAGCACTAATACCGGCACATTGCGAATGCGATTCAAATGCTGCTCCTGTGCTTCACGATCATGAAACATCAGCTTCAGATCACCGATCAAGGTCGGTACATGAATAAAGCCGACACGACATTTCTTACGGGCAAAATGATTCGTTATACCTGCTGCAAGATAGGATTTACCGACACCGGGCTTACCGCATAAATAAAAACCTTTTTGATGCTCTTCGCTCATCAATAAAGCAGTGATATCCATCAACAGCCGTTTATAAGCAGCTTGTTCTTTTGAAATATCCATAGTTGTTAAATCAATCAACAGCTGTCCCTCACTGAGCTTTGGATCGATATAACAGCTTTGATGCGCCAAGGCTGACGCATGCTCCCTTAAATAATGACAGCGATGAATGCCGCTCAGCAGTACCCCATCCATATATAAATCGGTATAGTGTCCCTTGACCTTTTGGGTACAATAGGCAAGTCCCTTACAGTTTTCACACTTTTCCACGGCCTTGAGCCAATCACTGAAGCGACCGACATTCGCATAAACGATCGTTTCACTTTCATTGTACTCTTTTAACCATTGCTGAATATGCTTATTCTTGATCAGTTTCGCAAAGGTATGCTCCTTCCACTGCTTCGCTGTTTCATTCCACTCTGTCTCAAATGATATTTTATCCATGCTGTTCCCTCAACTTTCGCAGCTGTTCCATCAATTCCTCATCATTCACAGCTTCCTCTTGATTTTTTTGTTCACTCGTATCCTGTTCATAAAACCATTTAGGCAGCTGCTTCGTCTTTTTGTTCGTATACGTTTGCGTATTCTCTTTTTGACTTTCTGCTAACGCCTTTTCCTTTGTGTCGATGCCTAAGCGAACCCATGCTGCCGCAATCTTTTCTACGTATTTGCGTGCCAATGATTGATTGTTTCGCTCCAGCACATAGTTAAGTAACACATTGATGACCTGTGGATTGAGCTGATATTTTTCATTCAACAGCTCGATCAGTTCCTGATCGCTTTTGGAAAGGGCAATGCCGTTTTGTTTCTGTTGTAAAAACAAGGCTGAAGGCATATCATACGGATCTGTTGCCTGTACCGCCTTCTTATCTTGGCTTTTTTGCATCCATCCTACCAGTTTTTTACGATCTAAGCGATTTGTTTTTAAATTGATGCTTTTGCCTACAAGCTTCTGCATTGCGATTTCATCAATTCCGTAAAGATCGCCCTTTTCCGCAATAAAATCAAGATTATCCTTTGTACGCTCACTTAACGGCAGTATCATCGGTGATAAATTGTTTAAAAAGCGCTCAAAGCGAAAATGAAAGCTCTTTTGCGGTGTACGCGGCTTATTTAAAATAAACTGTGCCTCTTGTTCCTCATTCCAATTCTGCAGCATATCACTCATATGTGCACTGATATTTTGATAATCTGTTTTAGCTTCAATCATCGGCACAAAGCTTTTTTTCATAAATTCAAATACCTGCTTGCCCAGCTTTTCCATATATAAGCGACCGAACACCTCATGAGCTAAAAACTCACTGCCGATTTTCGGAGGCATAAGCTCATATAAATACGTATTCTTAGCACCGTCATAATAGGTTTTCAACAGTAAATACCGTTCCAAAACCATGCGCTTTTGTTCTAAGAACTCAGCCTTCAGCATGCACAGCTTACAGATCAGCAGATGATTTTTGATTCGCTGCGGCTGCTTGGACAGTGCATAAAGCGTTTCATACAGTGACAGTGCTTCATTCCCGATCAACGGATAATAAAGCATTCTCAATGCTTGAAAATGCGCATGACTTAAGGTATGCGTACATTCTATTTTTAAGCGATCTTCCTTTTGTAGCAAGTGAATCCCTCCGTTATCCGTGTTAGCTCCTTTGTTAATTGCTTGTCTAACTGCTCCATACTGCCGTTATTATACAATATTACATCTGCTCGTGCACATTTTTCTTCCTGTGATAACTGATGCTTCATTCTTTTCAATGCCTCTTTGGCATCAATGCTTCGATATTGCTTCAAGCGCTGTAATAAAAGCGCATGCTCACAGGCAACGACCCACAGCTCATCGAAAAAAGCCTCCCAATGAACCTCAAATAAAAGCGGTACCTCGACAACGACGATGGTTTTATCGCATTCCTCTACATAACGCTTGATTTCCTGTTGAATCAACGGATGCAACAAGCTCTCTGCCTGCTTTTTTTTCTGCGTATCGCTGAAAATAAAATCACTCATTTTTTTGGTATCTAAAGCACCGTCTTGATCTAACAGTCTTTTCCCGAAGGCATCCGTAATTGCCAAATACCCTGCATTGCCCTTTTTTAACAGCTCTCTGTTGATTTCATCACAATCAAGCACATCGATGCCATGCTGCTTCAAAAGTCGTATCACACTTGATTTTCCGGCTCCCATCACACCGGTCAAGCCGATTTTTACCGTATCCTTCATATTATCGCTTCCTTTGACATTTCGGACAATAATAGGTGCCTCTTGTCGCAACTGTTTTTTTGATAATGGCTGTGCCGCAAGTCGGACATGGCTGATCCTTTCGCGCATGGACCTTCAGCTGCAGCTGAAAGCGGCCGTCTACGCCTAATGAGGAGGTATAAGAGCGAATCGTAGTACCGCCTGCCTTCATCGCACCGCCCAAGATTCGTCTTGCCTGTGCCAAAAGCTCGGTATAGTCTTTTTTCCGCAGCCTTTTGATACTGATTTCCGGGTCATACCCGAGTGAAAAACAAATTTCATCGGCATAGATATTACCGACACCTGCCATGACACTTTGATCCAACAGTGCCTGTTTTAAGGTAATACGGCGCAGATGCAGCTTTTCGTATAAATATTGCGGTGTTAAGCTCTCATCAAACACATCAAGACCGCAATGCTGAAAGGCCTTTTGTGCCTTTAAATCAACTCCGCGCTCATATAAATAAAAGCGACCGAATTTTCTTGTATCATGATAACGCAGCTGAACACCGTTGTTAAAGGTAAAGATCGCATGTGTATGCTTAGCGTCATACGGTTCATTTTGCGACTGTACATAATATTTGCCCTCCATGCGTAAATGTGATACGAGCACATTTCGATCTAAGACAAAAATCAAATACTTGCCGATTCTTTGATAATCATTGATCTGTTGCCCCTGAAGTGCTTCACAAAATTCCTTCGGCGTACAATTATCAATCAGCCGCGGCCAAAAAATATCCACTGTTTCAATGATCGGATGTGCAAGCTGCACCTCTAATGTTTTTCTTACTGTTTCTACCTCAGGTAATTCCGGCATATCCTCACCTACTTTGCTTCATACCAGTTATCGCCGTAGGAAGCCTCTGCGACTAACGGCACACTGAGCTTC
Source organism: uncultured Erysipelotrichaceae bacterium (assembly GCA_947649125.1). GTDB lineage: Bacteria > Bacillota_I > Bacilli_A > Erysipelotrichales > Erysipelotrichaceae > C-19. The sequence continues at coordinate 25,819 of CANSQL010000021.1, forward strand.
ATCGCTTCCTGCATGCCTTGTTCCACAATTTGCTTCATCTGTGCGATTTCCTGCTTCGGTACTTCAAAAATCAATTCATCGTGAATCTGCAGAATCATTTTAGCCTGTACCTTTGCCTCTTTCATCGCTTGATAAATATGAATCATCGCCACCTTGATCAAATCGGCGGCACTTCCCTGTATCGGTGCATTCATTGCGGCACGCTTGCCGAATTCTCGCATCATATAATTTTTATCCTTGATTTCCTTGATATAACGTCTGCGCTGAAACAGGGTTTTTACATAGCCGTGCTCCTCACAGTATGCAATCGTAGCTTCCATAAACTGTTTGATGCTCGGATAGGATGCAAAATATTTTTCGATAAAATCATGTGCTTCCTTGCGGGTAATTCCAAGCTGTTCACTTAAGCCGAAATCACTTTGACCGTAAACGATTCCGAAATTGACTGTTTTCGCTGTTCGGCGCATAGAATCATCGACCTGTTCCTTATCCACATCAAATATCTGCATGGCCGTTTTCGTGTGAATATCGATTCCTTGATTAAAGGCTGCGATCATTTCTGCTTCATTTGCCATATGCGCAAGCATTCTCAACTCAATTTGTGAATAATCGGCACTCATCAAAACGCAATCCTTCGGCGCAACAAATGCCTTTCTGATTTCCTTGCCCTGTTCATCACGAACCGAAATATTCTGCAGATTCGGCTCACTCGAGGATAAACGACCGGTCTGGGTCTGTGTTTGATTGAACAACGTATGAATTTTACCGTCCTTATGCACATGCTTGCTTAAGCCGATCGCATAGGTGGAATACAGCTTCGCATATTTTCGATGCTCCAACAGTAATGCGATAATCGGATGCGTATGGATCAGCTTTTCTAATACATCGGCTGAGGTACTGCGTTTTTTTCCGGCCTTTAAACCTAATTCATCATATAAGACCACAGCTAACTGCTTCGGTGAATTGATATTGAATTCATAGCCGGAAATGCGATAAATCTGCGCCGTAAGCTCATTGATTTTTGTTTCGGTGGCAGCTGCGATCTGTGCCAAGACTTCAAGGTCGGTATAAACACCGTTTTTTTCCATTTCGAACAGCACACGCACTAACGGCATTTCAATCGTTTCAAACAGCTCCTGCATCTCTTTGTCCTTCAGCTCCTGCTTCATTTCGGCAGCTAAGGAATACATATTGGTACACTGTGTACAGACATAGGTAATGCGCTCCTGTTCATCTGTCAGCTTCGGCTTACCGCTCTTGCCGTAGATTTCCTCTTTCGCGGTTCCTTCGATATCGTATTTCATCAACAGCTTATCGTAATCATTTACGCTCGCATCTAACAGAAAGGCAGCGATCAAGGCATCAAAGGCTGCATCTTCAAAGGCAATATCAGCCTTATGCAGCGCATGATATACGTCCTTTGCCTTAGTCGTTTGCCATATCGGCTGTTTCAAATAGTCTAAAAATGCCCGATCGCTCAACGCATCGCTCAAATGAATATATTCACAGCCTGTATCATTCGCAAGCGCGAAGCCGTACAGTGTCGCATCGTAATAGTTCTCACAATCGATATCTGCCCAAAGCATACTCTCACTCGTCAATAAGTTCGCTGAAAGCTTGTTTACTACATCGCACTTGACCTCGCGCACGATTTTTGGCTTTGCCTGTTTTTTCAACAAGCTGTTCATTTCATATTTCACATAAAAATCATGTAAAGAGGCCTCTTTCTTCTCATACAGTAAATCCTCGGCTTGAAACGGCAGAGTTAAATCGGTTTTGATCGTTGCCAGCATTTTAGATAAAAAAGCCTGTTCCTTATCTGTTTCCAGTTTTTCCTTCAGCTTTCCTTTGATTTCATCTAAATGCTCATACACGTTATCTACCGTTTGATAATCGGCCAAAAGCTTTAACGCTGTTTTTTCACCGACACCCTTGACACCGGGAATATTATCGGAAGAATCCCCCATCAAAGCCTTTAAATCAATGATCTGTGCCGGAGTGATTCCCTTTGTTTCCATCAGCTTCGCTTCATCGATGACCTCGATTTCACTTAAGCCCTTTTTCATCACATACACATTGGTAGTCGGATCGATCAGTTGCCATAAATCCTTATCACTGGAAAGAATATGAATCGTATGATCGGGATAACGCTTTGCCATTGTACCGATAATATCATCGGCTTCGATACCGTCCTCCTCATAGCGATAAATACCTGCAGCATCCAAATATTCTCTTGCCATCGGCATCTGAACGATTAATTCTTGATCCACTTCTTTTCTTGTGCCCTTATATGCTTCATATACCTGATGGCGAAAGGTAGGCTTACCGCTGTCCCATGCCACCAAAACCTCATCCGGCTGAATCATGGATAAGGCCTTTTCGATCATCATCACAAAACCGTATACCGCATTGGTCGGTATACCGTTTGAGGTTTTCATCATCATGCCGTAGCTTGTCGCATGATAAGCCTTAAACAACATATTATTGCCGTCAATCAGTAACATTTTTTTCATTTGAATAACCTCTCAATCCCTATTATTTTACCACATATTTGTGTGCTTACGTATGCTTTTTGCATAATATGAACAGATTATTTTGATCTGATCTGAAAAAGCTTGCTTCCGATTCATCGACTTAACGCTTTTCTTTTAAAAACTCATGAAAAAAGCGCATGGTTTTCATGCGCATGATTTCTTAATCCGCCATTTCCTCTAATACCTTTAAATTCTCATACATCAGTGAGCGGTAATCAACACCGTTTTCCTTTTCCTCCTCGCTCAATGAAGAAATATTGCTTAAGCTTACCGATATCAAGCCCAATTCACTGACAAGCTGATCATGAAGCTTCAGCATATCCTCAGGCAGATTCGGTTCCTTTACGATATAGCGAACACCGTCCTGTTGAATACGATCCTTCATTGCCTTCAGCTGTGCACTTGTAGGCATCGCTCCGTATTTCGATAAACAAATCGGATATACTTTGATTCCGTAGGATTTCTGCCAGTTGCCGAAGCTCGGTGTTACGGAAACAAAGCTGATTTTCAGACCTTCATCCTTGATTGATTGATAATCGGCATCAATACGCGCCAAGTCATTCATCAAGCTGTCAAAATTCTGATTGAATATTTTCGCATATTCAGGATATTTATCACTGAGATAGGAACAGATAGAAGAACCCATAGAACTCATGGAAATAGGATCGATCCATAAAATCGGGTCCTTATCGTACATATCGATATTTTTAAAGCTGTCTCCTTCATACCACGGAGTTTCCGCCGTCACAAGCTTTCCGTCAAGACTTATCGATGTATAGCGCTTAAACTGATTCAAGGCACTGATTGAACTCAAATCAATCATTTTGATGCGCGCAGAGCGAATATCATCTAAATACAGCTCCATATACGGCTCTAATCCACCGATATAAAACAAGACATCGGAAGCATCTAAAACAGCCTCATAATCGTCCTTGATCGTCGCTCGCTGAATCAAGCTGTCCGATGATATATTCGTAACACTGACATAATCACCGCCGATTTTCTTAACGAGATATTCAACGGGATAGCTCGTTACCGCAACCTTAGGACTGCTCGGCCGACAGCCGCTCAACAAGCTCGCAAATAAGAATACAGAAATTAAAATCAGTCGCTTTTTCATACACTCTCTCCTTGTGCTTCATTATACCATAGATTTCCGCAAAGGGGTAGTATTTCAGCTAAAGCATTATTTGAAGTCGATTTGCTTTCGGTGTTTCATGAAAAACCGTTTTCAGCCATTCATCTTCTAAAATCCAGCCGTTTTTCGTTTCTATCACATTCGTATAGGCACGAAACAGATCGTTTTTACGATTCATACGTAAAAAGCCCTTGGCAGGATGAAGCATACGATAATGATAAAAGGCCATGCGCTCATAAGCAAGCTGCTTCCAGCACATTAAAATCTGAAGCAGTAAAAAGCTCATGACAAGATAAGCACTCGCTGTTTGAATAATGCGATAATGCCATAATAAAAACAGATTGATGATTCCCGTCAGATAGGTAAGTATTTGTGCACTCGTATAACGAAACACAAGATGAAACAACGATTGTACGATACGTCCGCCGTCAAGGGGAAAGATCGGCAACAGATTAAACACAAGAATCGATGTATTCAGCTGACATAAGTAATTCATATACGGCTGTGATATAAGATTTGCCGCTGCCATAAATGAAAATACATACGGAAATAAGACATGCGTTGCAGGTCCGGCAATAATGATCAAAAGCTCTTTCCAAATGCTGCCCATTCCGATACAGTGCATTTGGGCGCTTAAGCCGAACGGATAAAGAATCACCTTATCGATCGGATAATGAAAGCAATGCGCGACAAGCATATGTGCTCCCTCATGAATCGTCAGCATAAAAAACAAAATCAACAGTGTTTTTCTCATATGAGATGCCAGTAACAGCGGAAGAAACGCAAGCCACAGCCACGATATTTTCAGTTTCATGGAGTAATTGCCGTATGATAATCAACGCTTTGTTTATTTTTAAGCATTGTCAGCTGTATATATTCATTGTAGTCGGCGATCACATCACCGGCTTTCAAGCGCTCGTCCTGCTTCACCTGAACCTGATTCAAATGACCGTAGGTAACGATCACGCCGTTGTCCTGTCGAACGGTAACACTGCTTTTTTCAGCATCCTTCGCTTCCACATGCAGTACAACACCGTTCATCATCAATCTTGCCTGATTGGTGCCGTTCGCATATTTATTGCCTTCTAACAGCGAATAGGTCGGTAATGAGGAAACTGCCGTGTCCTCCTCTTTATCCTTTGAAAACCAGCCCTCAAACGGCAGCCATTCACTGACATCCGTGAAACTCCAGTTTTTAAAGGCCGCAGGTACATCGATAATTCCCAGCTTATCATTCACAAGATAAGTCAACGCACAAATACCGCAGGCCATTGCCAGCATCAGTGTATGATATAATAAGCGAAAAAACACCGGCTGATGCTCATCGGCTTTATTTTTCCGCTTTTGGATTCGTTTGCGAATCGCTCTTTGATCCACCATATGCTTCCACCTCCTGTTTTTATCATATGCACAAAAGGGGCAGCTTTAGAATGAAGGGCAAAGGAAAACAGGCCTACAGCGCCTGTTTTTGTTCGTCATGATTCGTCATTTCCTGATGCTTGGGATCCCTCGCATATACCTCACAGATCGCCTTGATCGCAATCGCAAGCGGAATCGAGAACATAATTCCCAATGCCCCGTATACCACACCGCCCGCAAATACCGCAAACAATGTGACAAGCGGTCCTAAGGAGCTGCGCTTTTCATGGATCAGCGGTGATATCACATAGGCATCGACATTGGATAAGACACAGATACCGGCAATCAGAAAGAAAATGCGGATCGGTGATAAAGATAATGCGGTTATGATGCCGATACTGTTGGCAAGCGTTCCGCCCAAATACGGCACGAGCTGTCCCACAGCTGTAAGCAATCCGATAATCACCCAGTCCTCATGTCCGATCAAGAAATAAAATAAGCTGTATTCCACAAACTTGATGGCCATAATAATCAACAAGGATTTTAAATATACACTGACCTCTTCATCAATCTTAAACAGATAAGGATCGGCTTTTTCATAGAACATACGTGCAAATTTACAGATATAGCCCTTCACTCGTTCAAAATCCGACAGCATATAAATAGCGATGATGACCGTAAACAGTGCATTTGTGATTACATTTAAAAACGAATTCATAAAGCCCGGCAGTGAATTCATAATATTAGGCAACCAAGCATCATAAGAGGACAGATATTTCGTAATACTGTTTGTGATACTGTCTACTAAATCAAAGTTTTCAAAATCACCGTATTGAATGATTTTATCACTGATCCAGTGTACTCCCCATATTAAATTACTGATAAAGCCCGATATCTTATCATACAGCATCGGCATCAAGACCAAGCATAAAAGCACGATTAATATAATAATACAGATCCAAAAAATCAAGATTGCGAGTGTTTTATTGATTCCCTTTTTCTCCATCCATACGATTAACGGATGAACGATATAAGCAATCAAAAAGCCCATAAAAAACGGTGTTATGATGCTTTTCAGCATGGATAACCAATTTCCCCATAAAGGAAATGTCATTTTTAAGAGGTATACGATCAATAAGACAAGAACGATCTTGCTTAACAGCTTTAGATTGATTTGATCATCTAATTGCTTTAAAAATCTACGAAACATACCGATATCCTCCTTTGTCTAATATTCTATCATAGAAGCAGATAAAAAAGCTATCAGACAACGGATTTTTCGCTGAATTTTCACATTTGCGGTGATAGGGACCGCGCTGTTGATCTATGTGTTCGGGATTGTTTGATTATCCGCGGCAGTTTTTCTTATGTGCCTTCAGCTTTTTTACGGCCCATTCATAATGACTTGCCGTTAATGGTACATTCATTAAAATCAAAATGCTCCTGACGATAGGCTAAAGCCGCTTGTTCATCGCTGAAGTCGGTTTTACCAAACGAAGCTGTTCATCCTTCATAATGCTTCTCCTTTTACTGTTTCATACAGTGAAATAATCGTTTGTAATAAGTAAACCCATTATAACGCAGTCTGAGATGCAATACAACTTTCATAAAATAATAATGACAAAGCAGTGAAGCCTTACAGCCTCACTGCCCGTTATGGATATGAAATTTCACTCTATGTATGGATTACCCTTATCCGAACAGCTTCTGCAGGAAACGCTTTTCACGATATTTCGGCAATGCCGCATTTTCTCCGTTTAATCGCTTCGCAATCGCCGCAAAGCAGTCATATACCTGCGTATGCTTCGCTAAGGATATCGGTGCACCGCGATTATTACTGCGGATCACACTTTCATCATCAAAGACATAGCCCAATAATTCAATTCCCAGCCAATTCATCGCATCCTCTAAGCGAATGGAAATACCCTTATCGATAAAATGCGGATTCAAACGATTCACAATCAAGCGAATTGACTGCATTTGTTCCTTCATTAAGATACCGATGACACGATCTGCATCCTGCATTGATGTAATATCCAAATTTGATACAAGAATCACATCATCGGCACAGGCAATACTGTATAAAAAGCCTGATTCAATGCCTGCCGGAGTATCTAAGAAAACAAAATCAAAGCTTTGTTTCAGTTCATTTACGACAAGTTGAAGATCACTTCCTTTAAAATAATGAATATTCACCGATTTACAAGCCGGTAATAAATACAGATTATTTTCACGCTTATCCTTAAGAATCGCTTTATTTAACGGACAGATTCCCTCCATGACATCACGAAGATCATAAATCACACGATTTTCCAGTCCCAGCATTACATCTAAATTCTTCAAGCCCAAATCAACATCAATCAAACATACCTGATATCCCATCTGTGCCAATACTATGCCTAAGTTGATACACACACTGCTTTTACCTACGCCGCCCTTGCCCGACGTTATCGCTATTGCACGACCCACGATTTTTCCTCCTTCAATTCCTTCAGTTGAAGTTTCCGTTCTTTATAGTAAACCTGAGCGGGCGCAAAACTTGTCAGATTCTGATAATGGGAATCACATATGCGAATATTTGCCTGAAAAAAGCCGGATGCCGTGATTCGACAGTCCTCATGAAAAAGATCGATATTTCCACCGACACTGCCGATACAATAGATGCTTTCACTGCTTGAAACAAAGGCCTCTGCCTGAATTGAACCGAGCAGCAGCACCTCACGATCAAATTCATACGTCTGTCCGCTGTGTAAATTCTCCTCAATGATCATCAAATCACGTCGATTCGTCTGATCGATCAAGCCGAGAACGATCGTGCCTGTTTCATTCGCACATTGTAACAACTGAAGCAGTTCCTTTTCCTGTAATTCCGACTGAATATGAAAAAAAGCCTCAAATCTACCGCTGTGTCCTTTAGCGATCGTATTGAGTCTTTCCTTAAGCATTGTTAAAAATGACGGGAAGTCATCATAGAAACAGCATACCGTATAAGTATGATTCACCGCTTTGATCTTAATCTGAACCATTCTACCTTCTCCTCTTTTCTGATCTGCCGTTCTTTTTTCTCAATATAATCTTCCTTTAATCGAAGCAAAGAGATCAGAATCAAGACCAGAATTGCATTAGCTAAAATGGTTAGAAATTCTACCTTGATAAACCATGTCTGTATGCTTAAACCGGCCATTTGATTAAAGAACATACAGAAATATACCACACAATCCTTCACAAATATTGTCGAAATACAGAGAATCAACGATTCTAATACCGTATCAGTCATATGTTTCGACCAAAAATGCACGACAAATGCGCTGCAGCAATAAGCAATCGCATAAATCAACAACGTATTGGCAAAGTAATAGTCATACAGCATACCGAAGCAGATCGCAAATAAACAGCTGTCGATCAGGCTGAATTTACGAATCGTTAAGATCAAGGCACAAAAGCCGAGATTGGAGATAAACATCAAATCGGTAAATGAAGCATTATTCGGAAATAATACCATCAGTACGCCGTCAATCAAGAAGCATGCCGCGACGAACAGCGCATGGATCATCATGGCTGTTTCACTTCCTTAATGACCTGTACAAAATCAAAGTTTTGAAAATCAGCCGCAGGCTTTACATAGATCGTTTTACCGATTGAATTGCTTAATTCTTCGATCGTATTGACCTTGCCGATCAAAAGACCGCTCGGATAAACACCGCCTTTTCCCGACGTAACGATCTGCATATCCTCTTTGATATCATGATTGCCGTCAAATACATGAATAACGAATACGCCGCGGTTGGCATCATAGTTCTGCAGGATGCCCTCGGTTGATTCCTTAGCCGAAATCGATACCTTGACCGCAACATTGTTTTGACGATCCTCACTTGTTAAAAGCTTCACCTTACTGGTGAATTTAGAAACCTCATTGATTTTGCCGACAACACCTTTTCCCGATAATACGATCATATCCTTTTTTACACCGTCATCGCTTCCGATATTGATCGTAAACTGATTGTCCCAGGAATCGGCATCACGAACAACGACCTCAGCGGCCACTGTTTCATATTGCGACAATGAATTTTTCATATTCAGCTGTTCCTTTAATTCGGCGATTTCACGCTGTGCCTGCATGAGCTGTGCCTCATATAACGGCTGCATCGAAAGCTGATAACGAAGGCTGTCGTTTTCTTCCTTTACCTTCCATAAATCAGAAAAATCCTTTGTCCAGCCTTGAAAGGAACGCGCAGGCTTTTCCAACAGGCTGTAGCGAAGCATACTGAATGCGTCATAGCCTAAATCTGCCATACTGCCCTTTGACTGAATTCCTTTGGCAAGAAAGCCTAATAAAATAAATAGGCCGATAAAACTGATAATTATTTTTTGTGTACGGGTAAATCTTGACATGTAATCACCACACATTTCCGTTGTCTTTATTTCGATGCTTATTGAAGCATTCGCTTTCAGCATATTACAAGCATGTATATTATATAAAGAAACCGACGCGGTTTCAATAGGAAGCGAAAGAAAAGCCCGCTGAAGCGGGTACTAATATTTAATTTTCTTAATGCGACCGAAGCCGATCGTACCGGGACCTGTATGAGCCAGTAAAACAGCCTTAAACACACACTGTTCCACGCTTTGATGACATGCCTCCTCCAACATGCCCTTAAGTTCATCACTTGCCTTGCGGTTATCGGCATCTATGATCATCCATAAATAATCATCGGGATTAATACCCTTTACACAGGCTTCAATTCCCGCTTTATATGCTTTTGACAAGGTACGTACCTTGTCCTGTACATCGATTGCGCCGTTTTCTACCTTCAATAACGGATGGATTTTTAAAAGTCCTGCGAGAGCCGCAGCTGCCGGTGAAATGCGCCCGCCGTTTTTTAATGCGTTGAGATTTTCCGGAATCAGGATTGCGAAAAGCTCCCCTTCTTCCTCGATTTTACGCTTTATTTCAGCGCCGCTGTAGCCCTTCGCATACATATCGCGTGCCATCTCCAGCATTTTTACGATCGGAAAGCAGGCAAAGGTGCTGTCTACTACGATAACCTTGCCGCAAAACGGCTCCTGTGAGGCTAATTGAATCGCATTGCGGCATGTTCCGCTCAGTTCCCTGGAAAGCGGTAAATAGAAGACCTCGTCATGTGTTTCTAACAGCTTCTCCCACATCGTCATGATTTCCCCGAGGCTCGGCTGTGTGGTCGTTATCTTCTTATTTGCCTTTAATGCCTCAATCAAATCTTGATCCTGAATCGTTTCTGATTCTGTATAGCTTATGCCGTCGATGATGATCGGCATTCTGATTACGTGAATATCTAAAGCCTTTGCCTGTTCCGCCGATATATCAGCACTGGAATCGCAAAGAAAGGCTACCTTTTTCATACTATCACTCCTTAACGGTCATTATATCAATTTATCATAAAAAATTCAATAAAAGTATTTACAAACCTACGTTCATCAGTTATAATATTTCTTGCTTGACAAACGGCGAACGTGGTGAAGTGGTTAACACAGCGGGTTGTGGTCCCGTCATTCGAGGGTTCGATCCCCTTCGTTCGCCCCAAGTAAAAAAAATCAACCCCTGTTTCAGGGGTTTAAATATAAGCGGCAATATCTATCCGGAGTCTTGTCCGAGTGGTTTAAGGTGCAGTCTTGGAAAGGCTGTGTGGTTCACGCCACCATGAGTTCGAATCTCATAGACTCCGCCATACAATCAATTAAGCCTTTGAATAAAGGCTTTTTTATTTGTTTCGCATGGCTGTAACGCACCATATAACGAAAAAAAACACTGCATTACAAACGCTTCGTTCCCTATCAAAGCGATATGTTAATTCAAATACTTCTCATTCATGAGACTTCTTATTCCTGCGGCGGCACCGGTATGCTTTTCATCGCATCGTCAAAGTCATACCAAATATCCTCCCACTCGCCGACCGTATCCTTGGTTTTCGCATGCAGATAAGAGCGAAACGCAATCTGCATAATGCTCGCTAAAATCGGTGACAACAAAATACCCGGAATACCGAATAAAGCATCCGCAATAAACAAAGCGACAAAGGTCAAAATCGGACGTACATCCATCGTTTTATTGAAAATCATCGGCTGTACGATATTAGATTCAATCTGTTGAATCGTCCATATCAATACAATCGTAATGAAAGGCAACTGCTCATAGCTCAGCACCCCGACCAATATCACAAACAATAAACCGATTGTCGGACCGATATACGGAAACAGGTTACTTAAAGCCAATATGATCGCATACAACAATGCGTTCGGGAAAGCTGCCGCATATAATACGACCGCACTTGTTACACTGACAAAGATCAAATCTAATAAGGTTCCGGTCAAATACTGAAATACGATATTGCTCATTGTCTTATAAAACGTAACAAAGCGATGATAATTTCGGAACAGCTTTTTTGCGCTGCGCTTACAGAATTCAACATCGATAGAAATAAAGAAAGCAGTCATATACGCAATCGCATAATCCATTGCCGTACCGAAAAAAGTTCGCAGCGAATCCAGCATGAACATGGTCCCCTCCTGTAAAGCCGAATCCTCAACATTTGCCAAGCGCTCCGTTACGATATGATGCTCATTTAAAAAATTTTTCAGCTTTTCAAGCCAATCAGGCAGCAGAGATACGAAATCAACGATTTGACGATAAAGAATCGGTAATAAGATCATCAGTAACAGCACACCGACAGCCAGTATACCGGCATACACCGCTATAACGGCTGTTTTCACCTTCATATGCTTGGCTAAGCGATCGATGACAGGCTGTAATAAAAACGCAATCACAATACCGCCGAATACGGGAAACAGTGCATGATATAAATCAACCAGTTTCTCATAAAGAGAAAGCTGCTTTAATAAAAGTACGAGTATAAAGAGTGATAATAATGCCGGAATCGCAAATAAAGGAAAGCGAACCAGCTCCTTTTGATACTTCTTCATAAATGAAAACCCCGAAATTCGGGGTTATTCCATGTCCATGCAGTCGCACATCGTATCATAAGCCTTATGAAGCTTACGAGCTGCTTTACGCTTTGTACGCTGACCCTGACGGCAGATATCATGAAGCTCATCCTCATTATGATAACCTACATATAAGCCTGCCATAAAGCCGATTGCGGCTGTCATCATAATTTTATTCATACTATCACTCCTAACTAATGATAGTATGTGCGATACAGAATGAATTATACGCAATGAGAATTAACGAAATGCTTTAAGGATACGCTGCTTCAAGGTACTTTTCCTCGGCTGTTCCTCACTATGTACGCCGCGATGAAGTGCCTCCTGCTGTCCCAATAAAACCAATGATTTTTTGGCACGTGATACGCCTGTATAAAGCAAACGACGCTGCAGCATATGGCGATATTCATTCACCAACGGCATAATCACGATCGGATATTCACTTCCCTGTGCCTTATGAATCGAAATACAATAGGCATGTGTGATATGATGAAGCATATCCTGTGTATACTCTACAATAACATCATCATAAGCAGCGACGATACGGTTTTGTTTGCTGATGTCCTCATTCGCATAGATGATTTCAATGATAGAACCGATATCACCGTTATAAACGTCCTCCTCGGGCTGATTTTTCAGCTGCATGATTTTATCCCCTTCACGAAAGATCCGATAGCCGCTCGAAAGCTCACGCTTATCCTGCTGGGGCGGATTCATCAGCTCTTGAAGTGAACGATTCAAGGCATCAATGCCCGCAACACCCTGATACATCGGCGCCAGCACCTGGATATCTTGGTTCTCATAGCCCTTATGATAAGCACTTTCAACGATTTGTCTTACTCTGGCGCAAATTTCATAGGCAGGACAGTTGAAAAACGCCGCTTCCTTCGCATACTGCAGACTTTGATAGCTTCCCTCATTGATTTCATGCGCCAACGTAACCACATCACTGCCCTCACTTTGGCGAAATATCTTATCAAGACATATGACGGGAAAGCATTCACTGCTTATCAAATCACGCAGAACACTGCCCGGAGAAACACTGGGCAGCTGATCTTTATCCCCGATCAAAAGGATTTTCGCAACCGGCTTACAGGCCCTTAACAAGCAGTAAAATAACCATGCGTCGACCATTGAAAATTCATCAACGATCAAAATATCACAATCTAACGGATCATCAAACCCCTTCACAAATTGATTCGATTCCAAATCCCATTTCAACAATGAATGAATCGTCATTGCCTCGCGATCGCTCAGCTGTGCCATTCGCTTCGCTGCTCTTCCGGTCGGTGCACATAGAGTAATGCCTGCCTGTGGATAGAGCTTTTCGGCCAATGCCAGGATACCCTTTACAATTGTCGTTTTGCCGGTACCCGGACCGCCGCTGATAATCGCAAACGGCTCTTGAAAAAAGGTCATGATTGCCTGCTTCTGCTTATCCTCATAGGAAATATGAAATGCTTCCTCGATCAGTGCTATTTCATCGGTAAGCACAATATCCGGCTGTTCCATCTCCATATACGGATACTGAGCCAAAAAAGCTGCGGTTCCGCACTCCGCATCATATTGCGTATGATGATAGATACGCTCCTCCTCAATTATAATACTGCGCTCCATGACAAGCTCATCTAAGATTGCGTCAATATCTGCGGGTTCCTCCTTCATCAAGCGCTTTGTCTCATGATAAAGACGCTCCTTTGAAACAAAGCTGTCCCCGCTTGCCATACAACAGGCCATGACCGAAGCCAACAGCGCTGCCTTTGAACGATACGGCTGTTCAGCCTCAAAGTGAAGTGCACCGGCAAGCTTATCCGCCGTATGAAAGCCGATTCCGTCCACCTCGGAAACAAGTCGATAGGGATTCTCCTTGACCTTAGAAACAGCTTCATCACCGTATGCCGATTGAATTTTCGCAATCATCTGTAATGACAGGCCATGCTTGGTAAAGAAAACCACACTGTCATCTAAATCCTGAAACTGATTGACTCCCTCAATAATTACAGCTTTTTTCTTATCCGAAAGTGACGATATCGTATGTAAGCATGAAGCATCCTCAAGTATTTTATCGATTGCATCCTCACCGAGCGCATCAACGATTTGTTGCGCCAGCTTTTTACCGATCCCGGGAAACATCGCACTGGAAAAATAACGCACCAATGAGGATTCATCATTAGGGCGCATCAGCTCATAGGAGCTCACCTGAAACTGCATTCCGTAACGATAATGCTCCTCATAATGACCGCTTAAATTATAAACACGTTCCTCCTCCAAGCTGCCGAAAATACCGGTTGCGGTAAATTCCTTTTCTTCCTTATCATAGCTGATAAAACGCGCCACACCGTATCCGTTTGACGGATTATGATATATCATCAATAAAAATCTTGCCTGTAGCTTTAATTCTTCCATTCAAGTCTCCTTCATATAAGCAATAATTCAATTTTATAATACAACGATCAAAAAGGCAAACGCATTATTGAAAAAATGCAGCAGCATACTGCCGAATATCGTCCCGCTTTTTTCATATGCAAGAGCGAGAAAAAAACCGATCAGACCATACGACAACAAATATATCAAATCATTAAAATTTCCTGTCAAAAAGGAAAACATCACATGGATAAAACCAAAAAGAAACGCACTGATCAGTGCTGATAACAGCCAATGAAAATGCGGACGAAGTGCACGATAAAAAATGCCGCGAAATACAAGCTCCTCTACGATCGGTGCATAAATCAAGGTAGAAAACATCGTTAAATACGGTGATACGTTGATTGCCTCAATGATTTCCGTCTGATTCGCACTTGTTTCTGTTTCACTGAGCAATAATACAATGATATTGACAGCCAAGGAGCAGACATAATAAGCCGCAAATAAAAGCAAACAAAGCTTAAAAAGCTTCCAACCGAAGGATTTCAGCCTTTCTGTCGACTCTTTTAATAAGGGCATTGCCAACCAAGCAGCAACTGCCATCATAAAACAATAAAACAAAAACTGCAGCCATTCGGAGACTGAGCGTGCCGAAGGATTCAGCCATAATGTAAATGACTTTAAAAGCATCGGATAAATAAATTGATAGCCGAGAAAATAATGGAGAAATAAAAGCACCATTCTAAGTCCGGATAACGGACATGACCTCTCAACGCATTTTTCCATTTTCGCACCTCATCGCTATTTTCTGTTCAACGCTGATATCGTTGATAAACACCTCATCAATGACGCCGCCGCCAAGACAGGTCTCCCCTTGATAGAATACAGCCTCCTGTCCTGCGGTAACTGACATTACACCGTTTGGATAGGAAACGAAAACCGTTGAGTCGTCCGCAAAGCGTAAGCTAACCTCATGATCTGTCTGACGATAACGAAATTTCGCCGTACAAGCATATTCCCCCTGCGGTCTATGCTTAGAGAACCAATTTACATCAGAAACAATACAGCTTGTCGATAAGAGCCATTCCTTATCATCACCGTTTGCCACATAGAGGACGTTCCTTTTTACATCCTTTCCGATGACAAACCAAGGTCCTTTGGTTCCGCCGATACCGAGTCCCTTTCGCTGTCCGATCGTATAATATATGACTCCGCTGTGCTTACCGAGTATTTGTAAATCAGCGATATTGACAATATCACCCTCCTGCATCGGTAAGTAATTTTTTAAAAATTGCCTGAAATTCCGTTCACCGATAAAACAGATTCCGGTCGAATCCTTTTTCTGTGCCACACTTTCTAACTGCAGCTCATCAGCAATCCTTCGTACCTCTTGTTTGGTAAGCTCACCGATCGGAAAAACAGCATGTGACAGCGCAGCTTGAGAAATCTGACAAAGGAAATAGGTCTGATCCTTATTCATATCCTTTCCTCGCAGCAGCACGCTTTCCTCACCTTCATGATTAACCCGCGCATAGTGACCGGTAGCCACTGTATCAAATCCTTGTTGATGCGCAAATTTCATAAAGGCATCAAATTTGATATACTTGTTGCATAAGATATCGGGATTCGGTGTACGGCCTCGCTCATATTCCTTTAAAAACGTAGTAAATACATCATCCCAGTATTCCTTTACGAAATCAACTCTCAACAACGGTAAACCGAGCTTATCGGCAACCGCCTTCGCATCCATATAATCCTGTTCTTGAGGACAAACATCATCCTGTATCGTTGGATTGCCTAATATATCATTATTCGCATAAGCATCCCAATTACGCATAAAAGCGCAGGTTACATCGTAGCCCTGCTCCTTTAATATATATGCCGCAACAGCGGAATCTACACCGCCGGACAGTCCTAATAATATTTTTTTATTCATAAACATCACCTGACTACTATTATAACGTAAAAGGTAATGAAATGAAATGTTGAATCAAAAAAACATGCTTAATAGCATAAAACAATGATGCGGGTTAGAGGATTAAATTTCATTATTACTAATCACTCATTCTGATTTTTAAAAGAAACACCTGATTTTTAAAAGAAACACAAAAGTGATTGATGGAAACATAAAAAAAGACCCTTTATCAAGGGTCAATGCCCGGCAACGTGCTATCTTC
>CANSQL010000022.1 GCA_947649125.1 uncultured Erysipelotrichaceae bacterium
TTTGGCATAGAGAGTATACTGAGCACCGTCCAACACACCGTCACCCTGAGGTCTTGTGCCTGTTTCGGGATCATGCTTTTCCAACTCGATTTTACCTTTTTTCTGATTGTTCGATAAAGACTTTTGAATCGTTACATCATTTTCGGTAATAGCGAAATTGATTCTTTCATCACTTAAGAAATACTTCGGCGGATTCGTTTTTTCAAGGGCATAGTAATTCCCGTAGCGTAGGTTTCTCATAGTGGCGATACCGTCATTGTTTGTCGCAATCGTTCCTACAAGAGTATCATCCGCTTTAAAGATATCAAACGTAACACCTGATTTCTTAACGACCTTGCCGCTTTGTTTATCAAGCTTCTTGATTTCCACATTACCTGTTTTGAAGTTATTGGTTCTTGTGAAAGTAACTGTTTTATTAGGCTCAATCGTAATACTTCCGATCGTAGGATCAAGCACATAAGGAGCAGGTACAGAAACCTCTTGAACATAGACCTTTTGCGGATTCAGCTTAGTCGCATGAGCGATACCGTTATCCTCGGTAGTAAAGGTACCGATAGGATCACTCATATCAGAATTATAAGACAGCTTGAATTTCGTATTAGGCACTTCATCCCCATCCTCGTTCAGCTTTTTAATATCAAGGCTGCCGTATTTTTGGACTTTGATATTGATAACAGTCTCATGAGGATCGGGCACCTTAAACGGCACAACATTTTGTGAATCATCAGAGGCATAAAGGATGGATGTACCAACGCACGCTTGCTTTACCATCTGATATTTCACTTTAGCATTTTCAGGCGCATTGGCACTCGCAGTAACCGTTAATTTATTACCACTTTTTTTCACTGTTAAACCATCACTTTTAGAAGTGAATTCATAGTTTTCAAAAACACCTTCTGTATCAGTGATTGTCTTTGATTCACCAACATTTAAAGTTATAGACGTTTTATCAAATGAAGGTAATTTTTCAAATAGCTGTAATCTTTCAATTATTTCCGTCTTCTTTGCGGAATAGCCATCAAATGAATTGGAGGTAAATATTAGACCCATAGCTTCCCAAATCATAAATTGAGTAGCCACATAATCATCGTCGGTTTTCTTTGACATATGCCAACCGGCATAAGCAATATTTTCCATTAATTCACGATGCTCATTTGTGTAATGATTTTTAGTAAAATTAGCATCAATATTTAACTTCTTATTAGGTTGAACACAAAAAGCAATTTCTCCGTTCACAAATATTTTAGAAACTGTTTCTCCCCACGCATCTACTACGCTTCCATCCGGATTATAGCCTTTATAGGAATACGGTATTTCTTTTCCTATCCGAATGTTATCATCCTCTGCATGTACAGGCAGCGACATATTCATAATCGCCATAAGAAATGTACATGTAAGAATTGATATTCTTTTTATTGTATTTTTTAATTTAAGCATAACATCACCTTTTCCTTTCTATCGAGAGCTTCAGCTATCGAATTTATGCTTATGAATAGGACTTATTGTATGAAAAACATACTGCCTTTTACTTATCGGGGCATAAGCCCCTAAGTGAATTTCACCTTATAATAATCCAAGTTATCAGCTCCTTTTAGGCACCAAAAAAAGTAAGGTGGTGGCCTTACTTCATACATACAATCGTAAATTGAGAAATACAAAAAAATTTAAAATTTTTTTAATTTATTTTGAAGGGAATAGCTGAAGATAAAAAAAGCCGATATTCATATATCGACTTTTGCCATAGACTCCGATTCTACTTCACTGTATAATCATTCCCATAATTGAAATCTACTGTCCATTTATCAATAACATTATCACAATAATCGAATACTTTCGCATAGCCAAACGATACAATGCTAGAATCTTTATCGCTCATCATATTACCGTAATCAATTGCCTCTTGTTCACTGTTAAACAATTTTCCTGTATTTCCCATAGCATTCGGATGAATTACTCCTGCCTTACAAGTCTGCGGTTTTGATTGGGTTGGTTTTTATTTGAGCCTGTATTACCGGCACTAGGCTTGTTATAGCTTCCTTGATTATTTGTGTAGCTATTGCCGCTTGATTGACCGTTATTTTGTGTCGGAGTCTGCTCTTGCGGCTTTTTCTTTACCGTTACCTTATAGCTGCTCTCCGCTTTATTCCCGTTCATATCATACGCAGTTACCTTCACCGTATAGCTTCCTGCCTTCTTGGCATTCACATCGCTTGTGATAATATAGCCGTTCTTTGTCAGTTTCTTATCCTCGCTCTTTTTGAGATCTCCGTCTACTGGATCCTTCACCGATTCAATGTTAGAAGCTGCATCAAACTTATCTCCTGCAGTAATCTCAACCTTTTCCTTTTTCAGCTTGATTACCGGTTTTTTCGTATCTTTTACTGAGATCTTGACTGTTTCCTCTTTTGTCTTTTCATCAGGATCACAGAAAACAACAGTGATCTCCTGTTCCCCGGTTTTTTTAGCATCGAAGTTTTTCACTTCTTTTACAGTGATATCTTCATCAGATTTTTCTTTATCATACAATAAGGTATTGTCTAATTTATCTCCGTATTCTAATTCTACGTTGTTATTAACTGTTACTTTCAAATCACTACTGCATGCAGTCAGCAACATAACTGTCGCCGCTAAATGAATTAATTTTTTCATAATTAATCTTTTCTCCAAACGCAACACTTAGATAATGTAATTATTTCACAAATCATATTCTAAACTAATTCATTAACAGCCCCAACCATATTTTTCACAAAATCTGTTACCATAATTGAATCCGACAGTCCATTTATTTAGTGTATTACCGCAGTAATCAAATACTTGAGGATAACTAAACGACACAATAGATGAATCCTTTGCGCTCATCATATTACCATAATCAATCGCTTCTTGTTCGCTATTAAATAATTTTCCAGAATTACCCATTGCGTTGGGGTGGATCACTCCCGCTTTACAAGTCTGCGGCTTTGATTGGGTTGGCTTTTTATTTGAGACTGTATTCCCGGTACTTGGCTTGTTATAGCTTCCTTGATTATTTGTGTAGCTATTGCCGCTTGATTGACCGTTATTTTGTGTCGGAGTCTGCTCTTGCGGCTTTTTCTTTACCGTTACCTTATAGCTGCTCTCCGCTTTATTCCCGTTCATATCATACGCAGTTACCTTCACCGTATAGCTTCCTGCCTTCTTGGCATTCACATCGCTTGTGATAATATAGCCGTTCTTTGTCAGTTTCTTATCCTCGCTCTTTTTGAGATCTCCGTCTACTGGATCCTTCACCGATTCAATGTTAGAAGCTGCATCAAACTTATCTCCTGCAGTAATCTCAACCTTTTCCTTTTTCAGCTTGATTACCGGTTTTTTCGTATCTTTTACTGAGATCTTGACTGTTTCCTCTTTTGTCTTTTCATCAGGATCACAGAAAACAACAGTGATCTCCTGTTCCCCGGTTTTTTTAGCATCGAAGTTTTTCACTTCTTTTACAGTGATATCTTCATCAGATTTTTCTTTATCATACAATAAGGTATTCTCTAATTTATCTCCGTATTCTAATTCTACGTTGTTATTAACTGTTACTTTCAATTCTTTAGAACAACCTACAACTAAAATCATCATAACACATGCTGCTAAAACACTCATCTTTTTCATAATTCTTCCTCCAGTATTTATTCTATTTTAACACTCTTATACTATTCACGCAAATTAATTTAATACTTTTTATATAGTACCTTTGTATACTTTCGATTACCCTACACTTTGCACTCTATTGCTCTCCCATGTACTGGTAATGAACAATATTGGAAAATTTTAATATCATTATTAAGGCAATATTGAAAATCCACGCAAAGTAAACCGCACAAATCATCATAAATAATACACAGATCAAGGATACTGCTATAGGATTCGTATTCAGGAGCAGTGCCTTGAGGCCACTTCAATCCTTTTGTATCACACATCCTTGCGAAGCTTAAATACTCTTTTTTATCATCTGTATTAAACGCATACTTTCCTGAAATGAAATCTTTCCAAAATCTCTTTGACGTCATAAATTCATTACCTTCCTTTCTAAACCCTTTACAACAACCGGCATTATACCCCATACGACACTACACTTTCTTTATAAGACTATTTTAGATCATGTTTATAGTTGACTCATCTCCTTATTTTGTTCATGATACTATCTACATCGCTTTTTAATTCTTTTTTTAACAAGAATAACGCAAGGTAATAATGTAACTATATAGATCATAGTCAATACACTATAAAAGTACCATGAGTCTGAATCAAACTTCCATGCACTAAAGATACTATATAAGCCTGCGTATATGAAAAGCCAGAACCCTATATAAAGACATGGCACTATAAGAAAGCAAAACATCCGTTTACAATGCTTTTTTAATTCTGCCTTCATGTTACTTCTTAATTGCTCATACATAGCTCATTTTCCTTCTGCAGATATTCTTCATGCTGTTTTTTTATGATATCCTCGCACGTTTCATCTACTAATGCGCATGGTATTATAAGCCTCTCATCATAAGTCCCTCTCTGCAGATAAGGCTTCAGATAATTTGCTGTAGAATACAACGCATTATGCCAGTCAAACCAATCATCATTTGTAATGTTGTGCCGATCCACATACTCATTATATACATCATCCAAATGACGGCGTAGATCGATCATCAGCTCTTGCTTATTCGCATACACGAGCTGCTCATCCTCTTTCTTTTTTAATTTCGCCTCATTACGTGCTTCAATCATATTATCATCCTGTACTTCTTTGGGCGATGAATTTATGATCGCACTATGAACAGATTGAATGTCCTGAAACTTTGTTCCTTGATGAAAAGAAGCATTCAACAATATATTCATTCGGTGACGATCGCATGAAACAATATCAGATACATCATTTAATTCCTTTAATAATGTCCCTGCATTCTCAATAGAATAGACACCCGCATCTATTCCATCTATCTGATATACAATTTGTGCAGAATGCTTATCAGACAAAAGATCTTTTTTGGTTCCGTTTTCCGTGTATCCAAGAAATATAATCATAATTGATCTCCTTCATTTTCTTGTCGTGCATAAATATTCGTAGTTGTCAAATCAGTCTTTTTAAGACTGTGCATTTTAATTTGACAATTCGATAATTTATGCGATTCCATATGTTTTTATTAGGTGGCAATTTGCCACCTAACTACTGTTGTTCCATAGCCCCCACGATATCAGAGTGGGGGCAGTCGTTTTTAAACCTTTGATACAACTGCAGCCATTTTTCATCATTTTCATAGCTCTTATGTGCTAAAACCCTGCGGAATTTATGCTCGATCTGCGTTGGCTCCAAAAAAAAAGCATCTGCCTTCGCATATGCCTCTATGAATTGTTCATCAGTTATTTCATGATAAGCAATATATGTTTTTGTGTAATGTTTGTAATCTAAATAACTAATCAATCCATATATATAGGCATTGATAATTGCTGAGAAACATAACATATCATCTTCCGGATAAAATGATTGATTCATAAACCGCTTGTCTTTCTATTATTTTCCGTTTTAAAACCGCCACTTCATCTGCACAGCGCCAATTTGGATTTTTTTCCAGCTGGCGCAAGCGATGCTTCATCATCTGCAGCTCGATCAGATCATTATCATATCCAAAGCACCGACACATATCGTCCTTTTGTATCACATGGTAGATTCGATCCTTTTCGAGCACTAAGTCATCACAATAGAAATACTTACTGTCTTCTTTTTTCACAGGGTATTTCATGATTTTTGCGCAATCTTTGAAATTGTCTTTCACATAATATAAATGCTTCATATCATTCCTCCTTTTCATTCATATTACATTTCATTAGGTTATAATATCGCCGCCTTTCCGAAAAAAAAGACAACTGATTCAGTTGCCTTTATCTTTTCCTTGTTATCGCATCCTAGCATATTATAGCACATTTCTCTCCCCTTGAATATACCCGCTTTTTGTGAAAATCGGCTTTGATTATGTGTTTAATATGTGAAATTATGTGATTCGCGAATTCTTGTCAAGTTTTTTATATAAATTTGATTAAATCGTTAAACTTTATCACACTGTACTTCCATCTCATGCAATCCTTTCTTGATCCTTGGCATAATTTTTTGCTTTGAATCATCAAGCACATATCAGGCTCTCTTTTGCTCCAGATATCGCAGCTCTGTAGTGGTCGGCCATTTATCCATACCAAGCCATACCGGTCACATTTTTCGATAAAAGCTGTATATTGCTCATAGGTTTCAATCTGTACAGCTAATTTCCCCTTAATGAATTCATTCCAAGTCTTATTTGTTTTCATAGGTTTCCTCCTTTTTTGCCTTTTTTAGCTTCTGATTCACTTATGCAATCACTCCAACGATTACCATTTAGATCTATCCAATATCCGTTTTTATGTTTCATCTTGTTTCCTCTTTTCTTTTAATCTTTGTAATAATAAATAATAAATGTAGTCATACTTAAGTATCATGGCATTACCTATTCTTGACCAATCCCTATTGCGAATTTCTAACAGCATAAGCTCTAATTTACGTTTATTCATAGTTTTCAGTGTTGGAAACAGTTGTTCTGCCCTTGTTAGTTGTGATTTTCCCATTTTATTTTTCCTCTTTTCTTTTGATTTCATCAGTAGCCCATGAAATCACGACATTCTCAACCTCTCTTAGTTGATCTTCATAATCTGCTTTATCCTTATACTGCAATAATGCACAAATCACTTTCTACTTTATAGCTGCTTCTCATTAATTTCATAATGTTCTCCTTTTAGACCTATCCACCATAATTGAAAAGATTCTTTTTTTCCATTCGCAATGTTTCTTAATTGCTTGCTCATATGTTTCATCAGTACCTAATTCTTTTTGATAGTCATCCCAATAAAATGAAATTTGCTCTTTACGCCAGTTTAATTCCTCTAATGTTGACTTTATATAAAATTCTTTCACTTTTTCATAATCATCAGATATCTCCCGCAATTCTTCAGAATCTATTAAGTCAGATAATAACTCCTTTAATGTCATTTTGTCATTCTTTACATCAGTCAAAACCTCTTTAAACTCCTCAATATCTTCTAGCAATCCGAACACTTTCTGCACTTCGTTTAAATTATATGAGCAAAGATATGATAAGAAAGAATTTTCGCGCAAATCAGCAGCTAGCTTAAACCAGCGATCAGCTGCGAACTCATTGGAATCGTTGTTATACAAACCACCGGTAAGATACGGTATAAAGGTTTCTAACAAGCCAGAAGCAGTCATATTCACTTGCACTGCCATTTCGTTGATTGCTCGTGCATCTTCTTCAGATAATCTTAAAGTTATTGTTTTCTCTCTTTGTAAATCAGTGTTTTTTTTCATGATGATCTCCTTTAAGGGGGTTACCCTATTCACCTTACACTTCCTAAAGTGTGCATATAGCCCTGCATTGTCAAATCGGCGAAGCCGTGCCATTTAATTTGACAATGTAAGGGTTATATGCGATTCCATATAATTTGTAGTTTTCCATAGCCTCCCTGACAAAGGAAGGGAGGCCTGCCTCATTTATTTCTTCTTTGATATGACCATGTATGATTTTCAGCAACAAACTCTAATCGTCTTTGTTTATTTTCTCTTTGCCTTATCAATTTATCTTTTTGATATTTACTGCATGTTTGGTGGCATCCGATCTTCCTTGTCTTGCAATTTTTGCATTGATATTTCATTTACATGACCTTCCTTTCTCTATTATTAAAGCAGCTCTCACATATATTCAATGATGACTAATTTTTTGCAACTCCTATTTCTCTGACTAAATATTCTAAGGCTGTATAGCCTGATTTCATCCATTTTAGGAGCTGCTTTTGTCTTTCATATAGTGTTTTGCGTCTAAATAAATCACTGTTTTTATGCTTCTCTAATGCGTTTATATAGTCTGTCAATTTTCTGATAAACTGATGTGGATGTGTTTTTATGTATTGTAGATCCCTTGTGATCGTTGATTTATCAATTCCCAATCGATCTGCTATTTCACTGTTTTTTAGATGCTTTGCATTTTTTAATTCGCACACCTTGGCTCTGCGCTCCATCAGCGCCTGTTGCTTGTCTGTGAGATTTAATAACGGATGCTTCCTTTTATGCTTAGCATACAATGATTTTTTAATATAACGCCTCTTCAATACCTTCAGCTGAAGCTGCTCATCAAAGGAAATGCCGAGCTTTTCAATTATCGTATCGATAGAACACGCCAAACGATTATCAGAGGGCTTGCAATTTTGTTCAACCTCTCTTTCTGTCAGCGGTAAATTAAACATTTCATTCAACTGATGTGCCAGCTTTACTGATTCATCGATCGTGAACCCCATCCAGCATGCGCGCTCCCTGCATATGTATAATAACCGCTCTCTGTATCCATCATTTTTATTGTTTTTGTTTCTTATCCTAATCAACTTTTTAAAGTCTTCATAATACGGCTTGAAATAAATTTTTCTTTTAGAATAATCTTTATGTGTTTTCTTTTTAGGCAGCTTTACTTTTAGAAGTTTATCCTTACGATACTCTTTTACTTGATCTTGGGACCATGGTAGCTGAACAGCAAAGTCTTGAATTTCATAATCGGTATTATTGAATTCAAGCACATTTACTATCTTATTTGTTTTAGAATTGATGGTACCGGGGATACGTATTACCTGTGTGGTAAGCATTGCTGCAGGATCCATTCCGTATTTTTCAAATTCATTATAAAAATGCTTCCAAACAGCATGATATAATCGATCTATGTGATAAGAACAGTGTTTGAAAGCATAAACAATATATAGTCCCTTTCCTGAATCAATAACACCGGTTGGTTGAAAGCGTAGCTTCTTTTTAAGCACCTGATGATAAAAGGCTTTAGCATCCATTGATTCATATTTAGCTATTTTATAAAAATCAAAATCCAGAACAAAAGCATTAATGTGACGCACATTTTCATTTTTCCTCTTTGTATTATAGAAGCTGTTAATTGAAAAATAAGCATCCGGCTGCTTGGTAGTAATCATCTCCGTAACCTGCTGATAAAACTTTTCCGGATTAAATAATCGGTCATAAAAAGTATTTTCATAATTGTTGCAATATCTTGCTTTATACTCATGAATTAAGCTTTGTGCCTTTTCATGATCCAAATCTAAAGCAGTCCCCGCATCTTCTGCAGATAATCCGCTGCACATTAGATCAAACAGATCCTGTGCAGCGTTTTCCTCTGTCAGTTTGCTCTGCTTCCAATCCGTCAGAATTGAAGTAAAGCAGCTATCGTCCATTCCCTCATGGATTTTTTTCAGCAATTTTATGCTATTATCAGATGCAGCCATTATAATTCTTCCTCAAGAAGTCCGATAAGCTCAAGTATGCGATTCAAATCATCAACTCCCATATAATTGACCTTGAGGTATTTATCTGTGACGACAGCTTTGGTACCAAGCTTATGTGTTATATGATTCTCCAGAGCCTTAAGGTGAATATTCTCTTTCGCTTCCTTTCCGGTGTTCCTTGCGTCAGACATTTCTATTTTATTAAGATATGATTGGACAGAACGCTCACTGTACCCTGTAACTGCGGAGATCCATTCTCTCTTTTTAGTCCCTACAGGAATTTCATTTGCTTCCTTGGCTGCATAAAAGTGTCTCAATACAGTTCTGGTGATATCTATCTTTTTTTCTACAGGGATAGACTCTCTATGGCCGTTCGCAGCAATCAACATTAATTCATTCTTATCATATTCACGAATGATACATGAGATTTCTTCCCACTCCGGAAAGCCTTGTGAGACATTCAATTTAGCCGCTCTCCATCTGCGCTCACCTGAAATCAACGTATAGCCCTCTGCGGATGGAATCACCACGCAAGGATCTATTTGACCGCAAACACGCAGCGATAATGCCATTGCTTCAATATCACACATTGGAAAATCCTTATTGCTTTGGTTCGGCCGTATGTCATCTATATGAATCATTTTTATTCGATCACGCTTCTGACTTGCAGTATTCAGCATCTCATTAACTGTATCTCTCATAAGAATGCCTCCATTTCACTAATCAGACAACGATAATCATCAGCAATGCCGGAACCCTTCATATTCAACACTGTTTTTCTCTTTAACGCTGCAAGAGTAATCGGATTGCTTTGGTATCGCAAAACAGTATCTAACAGTTTCTCATTAAATATAGCTCTGAGATAGCGGACTGTTTCATCCTGTATACGAGTGCGCTGCTTCATATTAATAACAATTCGAAAGTCTATATCCAACTCATACAACTCTTCTAAAGCCTTCACTTCACGTAACGTCATTGCCAACCCTTGTTTAGAATCATCATCGATGGTAATCGGTATCAGAATTAAGTCACTTGCATAAATTGCATTTACAGTAAGTAATGACTTCACCGGAGAACAATCAATAATACAAACATCATATTGAGATTTAACTAATCGTAATGCCTTGGCAATAGAGTTTTCTTGACGACCGTCACTCAATCTGATTTTTGTATCGATTAATGAGAGTCTTAAATTTGAGGGAATGATATCTAATCTACCAATATCAGTACTCCTGATGATTTCTTTGATAGTATTCGGATCATGAAAAATATCACAAATCGTCATGTCATTCTTCTGAGATAAATAATTGGTAATAAAGCATTCTGTTTTTTCCTGTTGCGGTTTATTTTCATATACTGATAAATCCATTGGATCCGGTTGAAAAATAAATGATTTTCCGGTATTACCCTGTGGATCTAAATCGATTAGCAGCACCCTTTTTCCATCCATAGCCATGCCGGTTGCGACAGTTTTAGCTGTAGTTGTTTTACCGGTACCGCCTTTGATATTGTAAATTGTTATTGTTTTCATGTTTGTTTTCCTTCCAGTATTTTTTTATTTTTTTTGACTACAAAGTTCATAGCGCCGACTTTGTATTTAATCTTTATATCATTCATATTGATTTCGCCGGTATATGCCACTAAGCATTCATCCAGCAAAACCATTATTTTTAATAAGGCTTGCTCATTTCGTTCGTAAGGTTTTGGCACCTTTATTTCTAGTCCGTTTTCATTGATGCCGTTTTTTAGCGAGGCTAAACTATATCCTTGTAAATAGTGATAAATAATGATTTCTCTATAAGCACCGGATAATTTATCTATTGCTTGAAGGATATGATTTAACCAGATAATTTGTTCCTCTTGAGCAAGCAACATTCGCATATTTTTATCGGAGCATTGCTTCTCTGCACCGATGCTCAAAAAAGCACCTGATGATGATAAGCGATTTTCAAAATGTGGTATTATTTCGATATGAGGTGTATGAATTATGGTAAAATATCCTTTTAGGATATAATCTCGACATGTATAGAGATCATTTTCAACCGCCTTCTTCGACTTTTCATAATCTATCCACATATCATTACCTTGATATACTATCTGAATTTGATATAAATAACGTCCCTATCTCAACATCCAGCGCTTCTGCAATATACAATAGAGTTAAAACGGAGATGCCGTTTATTCGATTGCATTTTTCTGCATTCATAATTGTCTGACGGGCGCAGCGGCAACGATCGGCGAGTTCTTCTTGTGTCAACTTCTTAATATTTCTGTAGTAACGTATATTTTTCCCCAACACTTCTATCCGTTCATCAACGCTCTGCACTCAATCCCCTCCCCTATACTGCATAGTTTTCTTTTGATTCATGTTAAACCCACTCCTTTCATATATGGCTTACTTTTTCTAAGCTGCATATCGCTTCCCCTTTCTTGTGACCACAAAAAAATGGCCATCTTATTTGTAATAAGAGGACCATAAACAATATATATAATTATGAACAAACAAAAAGCCCAACGATTATATATCATTGAGCTATAACAGTAGAAAGCATATATTAATACGCTTTATTCGTCAATTGGTGACGCGTACGGGATTCGAACCCGTGAATGCATGCGTGAAAGGCATGTGAGTTAACCGTTTCTCCAACGCGCCGTTTAACAATTCATTCCAACGGAATTGCTTTAATATAATACCACTCACTCAGCCTTATGTCAATCATTTTCACGCATTTTTTCTACTTTTTACAAAAAATCACCGTTATCGGCTTTCACTCGCCATCGATTCCTCTTGATCGGCTATGCAAAATTAAAATAAGTCAACATCCCCACATAGATTCCGTACGCAAAGGAATACGGATCATCCTGCAACTTTTGCGCATCACCGACATTGCTCAGATAACCCAATTCCACCAGTACTGCCGGCATTTGCGTTGCCCTCAGCACATACAAGGAAGGATTGGTCCGCACAAAATTATCCTTCATATTCGCCTGCTCGACAATTCCCGCAACGATATCCTCACCTAAATACCATGCACGAGAATCACGCCGATAAACATATACCTCGCTGCCGTTGATACTCGGATTCGTATTATAATTGCTGTGAATACTGATAAAATAATCAGCTCCCCAATAATTTGCCATATCCACACGAGAATGCAGCGAATCTGTTGTCGAAGTACCGAGCACCTGCTGCGGAAACATGCGGCTCGTTCGAACAATAAAGCGCGGATCGCTGTCCAGTAAATCCGCCAACATACTGCCGACCGTAAAATTCACTGCTTCCTCGCTTAAGCCGTTGCCGCTCGCACCGCCGTTTATCGTTCCCGGATTATGTCCCTGATCAATAAAAATTTTAATTGCCATACTATCCCCTCTCAAGCTATTCTATGCTTCACCTCGAACAATGTACCGATAAACGCCCTGACATCGAAAAATATAGCTAATTCAGTCAAAAAGCGCTATAATAACAGTACGGCAAACAGTCAAAGCTGCATCATTGCCGTTTCACAAAGACAAAGGAGAATTGATATGAAAAAGGTATTGTGTATTATGAGTGAACAATTTGAGGAACTGGAAGCAGTAGGAACTATAGCCCTTTTACGCCGCGCAGGAATTGAAGTCAGCGTATGTTCCCTGCATGACCATAAGGCAACCGGTCGCTTTCAAATCACCCTATCTGACCTTATGTATATTGATGAAGCAAACATCAACGAATACGATGCACTGTTTTTACCCGGTGGCCCTCACTACAAGGAGCTGCTTGAAAATGAAGCTGTTCAACAGATTATTCACGCCTTCCACACACAAACAAAATACATCTGCGCAATTTGTGCAGCACCGACGATACTCGGGCATTTAGGTTTATTAAAAAATCGTCAGTATACTTGCTTCACAAGCATGAATGAGGATTTCGGCGGAACTTATATTGATAAATATACCGCTCTGGACGGCCATATCATCACCGGCAGAAGCGCTGCCGCAGTCATCGATTTTTCATTTGTGATTATCGAACAGCTGTTAGGAAAAGAAAATGCAGAGGAAGTCAAAAATTCCATTTACTACTATCAAGCATAAAAACAACATCAGTTATCTCAACAATGAATTCATCAAGACGGCTGTATCATCACATGTAAGCCGTCTTTTCTTATATGTATATCATTGATAGATAACACTTTGAACATTAACTGAAAACACTTTCATCCCGATTCATTATTTTTACCCATATCAGACCCCCGGCATTATTTCATTTATTTATGAATTTTCGTATTACATTTCACTCAACATGTGCTATAATAGCTCCTAAAGGAAGTGGTGAAATGAAGAAGCTGGGAATGGTTTTAGAAGGCGGCGGTATGCGCGGAGTATACACAGCCGGAGTTCTGGATTTCTTTATGGATCGTGATTTTTATCCCGACGGCATTGCCGGTGTATCTGCCGGAGCCTGTCATGCGGTCAGCTATATCTCGAAACAAAAAGGACGAAATTATCGTGTTAACACAGCATATTTAAAGGGTAAGGATTATTTAAGCCTTCGCTCTCTCATTAAAACCGGTTCTCTGTTCGGAATGGACTTTATATTCCATAAAATTCCCGAGGAGCTTGATCCGTTTGATTATGATGCCTATGCCAAATCAAATATCGATTTTATCAGCGTATCCACAGATATGGAAAGCGGTCAGCCGTATTATCACATCATAAAAGACCCGAAGCAGGATATCGATTATATTATGGCGTCAAGCAGCCTGCCGCTGTTATCACCGCCGGTTGAGCGAAACGGACGCAAGCTGATGGACGGCGGAGTCGGTGATTCAATTCCGATTGATTTTATGAGAAGACGCGGTTATGAAAAAAACATTGTCGTTTTAACCCAGTTCGGCGGATATCGCAAGGGCAAGAACAATCTCATGCCGATCATACGACATCAATACAAAAACTATCCTTTATTTGTCAAAGCGATGGAAGAGCGACATATCCATTATAACGAAACACTGGATGAACTCGCACGGTTGGAAAAAGAAGGCTCTGTCTTTATCATCAGACCGAGTAAACCGGTTACGATTTCTCGTTTGGAAAAGAATTTGGATAAGCTATATGCACTTTATCAAGAGGGCTATCAGGACGCACAAAACCAATATACAAAAATGATGGAATTTGTGAAACAAGCGAAACAATAAACAGGGAATAAACTAATTCAAATAAAGAAATACAAAATAAAAGAATGATACGCTGTCTCCTCATGAAGAATCGACAGGAATCATTCTTTTTTTATAGTGAATAACACTCGATAATGCTTACTTCGCTTTGTCTGCTTCCCCTTGTTCCTTTACCTGCTTAAGAATATTTTCCATTGTCGCTAAATCGATACCGCCTGACAAATATCCGAAAATCGTTTGATCCTTATTAATCACAAAAACCGTCGGGAACGAATAAATGCCGTACTTCATAAACAGCTCTCCCTTGTCATCAAACAATACCGGGAAAGTGATATTTTGTTCATCGATAAATTCCATGATACCCGCAGCATCTGTTTCCTGTCCGCCGTTTGGATATACGATCGTTACGACCGCAATTTCATCGCTGTCCTTATACTTATCATGCAGCGCTTGGATTGCCGCAATCTCATCACGACACACCCCGCACCATGTTCCCCAAAAATTCATATACAGTATCTTGCCCTCGTAATCGGACAAAGAAACAAATCTACCGTTTTGATCGGGCAATGAGAAAGGAATCGCCGCCGCACTTTCTTCCGTCGAGGAATCCTGATCTTGATTTCCGGCACTGTCTCCCAATACTCGAAATCCGCCGAAGGTCATTACTGTACCCATCACAATTAAAATAATCGCTCCGACCTTAACGATCACCTGCAGCCAAATATCATGCTTACGGAAAAACAAGGCTGCCTGTTTCGCAAAAAAGCTGATAAACAGAAACGGAGATGAAAAACCGATCGCATAGCACGTTACAAGAAAGGTCGACTGCAGAAAATCACCGCTTCCCGATGCCATAATCAAAATAGATGCCAAGGCAGGACCGATACAAGGTGTCCATGAAAAGCTGAAAGTAAAGCCCATAATAAAGGCAAGCGCAAGATTCATTCTTCGTTTATTGAAATCATATTGAATATGCAGCGTTCGCTCCAAAAACGGGATTTTAAAAATACCGAGCTGAATCAGTCCGAGCAGTATAATCAAAATACCGCCGATTCGCATAAACCAAACATCAGCACTTTGGAAAAACTGACGAATTGAGGTAATGGATATATTCAGCAGCATCAATGCGACAAAAATGCCCGCAATAAAGGTTAGGGTAAATAACAGACTTTTTTTACGTGAAGGCTTTTGTTCCTCTAAGGAACCGCTTAAATAGCCGAGATAAATCGGTAAAAGCGGAATGACACAAGGGGAAAAGAAGGATATAAAGCCTTCCGCAAGCGCTGTAAGAGCGCTGATATTTTCTATAACAGAGCTGTCTAGCATAGGATACCTCTTTCATTTTTCATTTGATTTTTTTCTGCTTTATTATATCAAATTCATTTCATGATAGATAGCATGATTTTTACTTTCTCATCTTTATTTCGATAAGATAAAGGAAAAATGAAGCTGCATTAATTTCAATATTTTCCGTTTGGATACCTAAACGAAGATTATAAAATTAGAACATTCCAATTTTATTACATACATAAACAAACAACCAACAGAAAAGGACATTTGATAAAGAAATGTCCTTTCACGGTATATAAATACTGAAGCTTCTAATGCTTCTCAAAGAGACATTAACAGCCCGGTTTCATTGACCGATTTACACATTGAAGCGGAAATGAAGTACATCTCCGTCCTTGACCTCATATTCCTTGCCCTCTAAGCGCAGCTTGCCCGCTTCCTTGATTGCCTGTTCGCTTTCCAAACGATCGATATCCTCAAAGGCATAACATTCGGCACGAATAAAGCCCTTCTCAAAGTCAGTATGTATGACTCCGGCACATTGCGGTGCTTTCATTCCCTTACGGAACGTCCATGCACGGCATTCATCACTGCCTGCTGTTAAAAAGGTACATAAATCTAAAATACGATAGGCAGCTTTGATTACCTTATCAAGTCCGCTTTCCTGTATTCCTAAATCATTTAAAAATTCCTGTTTTTCCTCTTTATCCAGCTCTGATAATTCTTCCTCGATTTTCGCACAAATCGGTATCGCAATATTGTTTTCGGCTTGAGCGAATGTAAGCACCTTTTGAAAATAGCTGTTATCGCTCGGATTCGCAATCGATTCCTCAGACATATTGGCTACATAAATCATCGGCTTCATCGTCAACAAGGAAAAGGCCTTGATTAATTCCGCTTCATCATCATTCATTTCCACACTGCGGGCTGCTTTCCCGCTGCTGAGTGCCTCATGAAGGCGTTCCATCAGCGCCAATTCACTTAATGCGTCCTTATCCTTATTCGTTTTTGCCTTGCGCTCAATTTTACTGATGCGGTTTTCAATTGTCTGAATATCCGCCATAATCAGTTCCAAATTGATAATTTCAATATCACGAAGCGGATCAACTGAACCCTCCACATGAGTAATATCGGCATCATCAAAACAACGCACGACATGACAGATCGCATCCGTCAAACGAATATTGCTTAAAAACTGATTTCCCAAGCCTTCTCCTTTAGAAGCACCCTTGACTAAACCTGCAATATCGGTAAATTCAAACGTAGTATAAATTGTTTTTTTCGGCTGAAACAGTTCAACCAAGCGATCGATACGCTCATCGGGAACCTCCACTACACCGACATTTGGTTGTATTGTCGCAAACGGGTAGTTCGCAGCCTCTACTTGGCTTTTTGTTATCGCATTAAACAGGGTCGATTTTCCTACATTCGGCAAACCGACAATCCCGGCTGTTAACGGCATGTTCATCATCCTTTCGTCTTTCGTTAATCATTTTATCATGTTTTATCGGAATTGAAAATCACTGATTTCATTTACTGCTCGGTATATACAGAGGTGATCTATTTTAAAAGATATGTTTATATATACTTGGTAATAATTCTAATACCTTGATTCTATGCTTGTTTCATATTGTTGGTTTATTACTTCAAGTTTAACATAGACTTCACTTTAAAAATGAAATCTATGCTTTCTTATACCTTCATCCTTTTATTAAACCATTGTCTATCAAATCACCTTTTAACACTAATTCCTTCAACAATATTTGAATACGGCTTTCTTTAGCATTTCGCTTCACTCACAAATGCTGAAATGCACTAAAAAATATACCCTACTGATCCTCAACCGGCGCGTGCTCAATCACCTTTTTCAGCTTCTTTTCAAACTCGACCCGCGGAAACAGCACACTGGTGCCGCAGCCGAGACACTTGATACGAATATCGGCCCCCATGCGTATCACCCGCCAATGCTTCGACTTATGGCATGGGTGCTCCTTTTTCATTTCTACAATATCATTCAGATTATAATCCTTATCAACCATTTCTGTTCTCCTTATTCCTGAACGCTTTTTTGATGTGCAAAATAAGCATCCAATGTATTACTCATCAACATTGCGATAGTCATCGGTCCGATACCTTTCGGAACCGGTGTAATATAAGCAGCCTTCGCTTCTGTCGATGCAAAATCAACATCACCGCACAGCTTATTGTTTTCATCTCGATTCACACCGACATCAATCACGACCGCCCCCTCTTTGATCCAAGAGGCATCCACCATGCGCGGTTTTCCTACCGCAACAATCAAAATATCAGCCATTTTGGTAATTTCCTTTATATTCGCCGTTTTAGAGTGCGTAACCGTAACAGTCGCGTTGGCCGCAA
This sequence comes from uncultured Erysipelotrichaceae bacterium, assembly GCA_947649125.1. Lineage (GTDB taxonomy): Bacteria > Bacillota_I > Bacilli_A > Erysipelotrichales > Erysipelotrichaceae > C-19. Next base: position 18,162 of record CANSQL010000022.1, read on the forward strand.
GCAGCAGCTGTGCAATCGGCTTGCCCACAATATTCGATCTGCCGATGACGACCGCATGCTTACCGCTGAGTTCCTGCATCGAAATACGCTTCAGCACTTCCATAATACCTTTGGGCGTACAAGGCAAAAAGGTCGGCTTGCCCATCATCATTCTGCCGATATTATACGGATGAAAGCCATCAACGTCCTTTTCGGGAGAAATCGCATAAAGCACACGACTTTCATTGATATGCTTAGGCAACGGAAGCTGTACCAATATTCCGTCAACCGCAGCATCTTGATTCAGCTTAGCAATCAAAGCCAAAAGCTCGCTCTCCGCTATATCCTCACTCAACTGAATCAATTCATTCTCCATACCGATTTCATGACAAGCCCGCTCCTTTCCCTTCACATAGGAAAGCGAAGCCGCATGATTTCCGATCAATATTACAACCAAACGCGGAAGGCGTTCATTTCGCTTATTCAGTTCTGTAATCTGTTGTTTTAGATTCGCTTTGATATCAGCAGCTATTTCACTGCCGTAAACTACTTCTGCCATATCGTTCCCTCCTACCATTCTGCACTGTCCAGTAAAATTGTAACCGGACCGTCGTTACAAAGCTCAATTTTCATATCTGCACCGAACACACCTGTTTCTACGGGAATTCCATAAGATTTCAGCTGTTCGTTGAAATATTCATACAAGGGCTTTGCCTGCGACGGTCTTGCTGCTTTTTCAAAGCCGGGACGTCTGCCGCGACGACAATCCGCATACAGCGTAAACTGCGAAATCGACAAAATCGATCCGCCGATATCACGCAAAGAAAGATTCATCTTTCCCTGTTCATCCTCAAACACACGCAGCTCCGCCGCTTTCTTGGCTAATTTTTCAACCGTTTCCTCATTATCTTCCTGTGTGATTCCCACAAGCAATAAAAAGCCCTGATTGATTTGACCGTAAACACTGCCTTCTATCGTAACACTCGCATGAGTTACTCGCTGCAGCAACACTCTCATATGCTCACATCCTGTTCAAAGTATTCTGTCTTATAATACCTCTATATAGTATACACGAATCATCACTGTTCTTCCAGTTTAAACCGCAAGATATTACGATATCCGAGACTATCTCAAAAGTATGCGCTGTGCTCCCTTCACGCTCACCCCGTTCATCTTTCTGCCTCTCGCTCTTGATCAGCCCTTTTGGATCAAATTCAACCGCTCTCTCCTCAAAAAACATCTCATTCAATTATATTACTTATCTGTATCAGATTACATTACGGCAATTTTTATCTGTAAAACCCCCTTTAAACCCTGTTTCCGGAGTATTAGATTAGCTATTTTAGCTTTAAAAATAAAAAAAATTAAAAAAACACAAAATTTTTCACTAAAATATGTTATACTATATATGCATGGTGATTGGATAAGCAAAAACCTGCCTGTTATGATTTCTCTTCCGCCTAGCAGAATCTCTAAACTAACTATAAATCATAACAGGATCGTATTTCAGTTCTCCCTCAAAAACACACAATATTCTTGAAATACGATCATATAAAAAACGATACCTTCCTAACCCGGTATCGTTTTTTTATTTTTATGCGCTCTGTTGATCGTTTCCTTCGTTTGCCTCCAAAGCCTTAAGCTGTGCATCCTTTTTTCTTTTTCCGGCATAAAGCTTTAATCCGCCGAAAATACCTGCTGCACTCGCAACCGTAACTACGATTGCTTTACCGATTTTACCTTTTTTCATCTTCTGCTGCCTCCTTTTTACCATTGATAATATTTTAACACTAAAAACAAATAAATCATAGTATTATATCAAAAATGTAATTTATCTTTTAATAAAGTACAGTTTACAAGGGACTGCACAAGGTAACACCCTGACGATCATTTGGTTTACACGTGGCTTGTCCATTGAAAAACTATCTCAAGTATGACTTTTTGTCCGCCTGTACCGTAGATCCATAAGGCAGGAAATCGGCCCGAAAGACACATATTTCCTTGCTTACGTATTTGTGATATAATTGGAACACAAAGAACAATGAATCACGGTTTAACGGAGGAAAGGTATGCCTAGAATTGAATGGAAAGGTATAATAGATAATCCGGCAGATTATCAAAGAGGATACTTATCAGAAAATGCGAAAAAACTAAATATGCCTAAAACATTGAATGAAATGATGATAAAAGCATTACCCTTTGTAATCCCATCAATATTAATTATTTTCATTTCCATGTTTTTGAAAACAACATATGCGAGACAGGTAGTAATCGATCCTGTTGCCGTTATTTTGGGGTTTATTTGCGGTGTCTTGGCATTACCGGTACACGAGCTCCTTCATGCGATTGTATATCCGTCCAAATCTGCTGTGGTTATAGGATTTGTGCCAAAACAGTTTGCGGCAGTCGCATTGGCATCCTATCCACTCAGGCGAGGCAGATTTATTTTGATGTGCTTACTGCCATATCTGCTCGGAATTATACCAATCACGTTATTTTGCATATCTCCGCCTACAGCTACTGGAATGAACGGTTTCCTGTTTGGATTATCTATAATGGGATTAACAAGCCCGTATGTGGATAGCTACAATGTATATCAAGTATTAAGACAAACATCGAAAAGCGACAGCATACAATTTTACGGTGATGACCTCTATGTGATTTCCGAGTAATCATACGATTTTACATGTAATGATCACTCCCTCTTAAAAATTGTTTTCACAAAATCCGATCAGGTATCCAAAGGTTCGGTCGTTTATGCCCTATAGGTCGAAGAAGGTGAACGAAATTTTTTATGTATGCCCCGTCTGCTGATGAAACAGCCCCTTTGTTTACGGCAACGTAATTTCCTTCACATAAGCTGTCGCAAACATACGGCGAATTTCATTTAAGTCATCAGTCTGTCCGAGTGCGACCATAAGCTTAGTGACACATGCCTCACTTGTCATATCATAGCCTTGAATTACGCCGTGCTTTAATGCCTTTTGTCCTGTTTCATAAATCGTAAAATCACTGTTTTCATAGAGGCACTGTGAGCATACGACAACACTGATGCCGTGATCGACTAACTGCTCCAGCTTCGCAATCAAATCGCGGCGAATAAAATTGATACCGCCGGCACCGAAGGCCTCAATGACGACTCCTTGATATTGATGATTTAATAAGATATCAAAGATTTCCGGATTCATGCCGGGAATCAACTTGATCAACATCACATTTTTACACAGCTGATCATGAAGGGTAAAAGGCAGGTCAGATTCGACGGCCGCATCCCAATCAAGATGCAGACCTCGAGCATCCACAATACCGACAGGCTGTGCATTTACACTCTCGAAGGCATCAAAGCCCATTGTCCTTACCTTGACACAGCGACTTCCAAGCATTATTTTACGATTAAAGGCAATATATACCCCCTTCAGCTCACTGCAGGCAGCGGTAAAGGCAACACGAATATTATTGATTCCGTCACTTAATACATGAGTCAAAGGCATTTGTGCACCTGTAATCAATACGGGAATCGGCAGACCCGGCAGCATAAAGGATAATGCGCTTGCGGTATATGCCATCGTATCGGTACCATGACTCATTACGATACCGTCATATTCACCTGCGGCCTCATAAATGCGCTTCGCAATCGTCTGCCATTCCTCAGGCTGAATATTACTTGAATCAAGATTCAATAAATCCTCACAATCAATCTCTAAATCCGCTCCCATATCACCGAGATACGGCAACAGCTCCTCACTTGTCAGTGCCGGGATCAAGCCTTCACTGCTTTCCTTACAGGCAATCGTTCCTCCTGTTGATAAAAATAAAATTCGCTTCATTATAAACTCCTTATTTCATTATTTATATCGCATCGACGCTAACATTTTACATGAGCGACGTTTAGAATTCAACTGCTTTCATGATTATTTATCATTGATCGGCTTTAACTCATAAAGAAGCAATTCACTCGGACACATAAAGCGAAAAGGAAGCGTTGTAGTGCCGATTCCGCATGTGACGGAAAGAATTGTTTGATCGATCGGATAAATACCGTGAGGATAATGTCTGCCGCCCTTAGGAAGGAATAATTTCGTCAGATAAGGCAGGCGAATTTGACCGCCGTGGGTATGTCCGCTCATTGTGACAGAAATTTGACTCATATCCAATCGTTCAACAAAATCAGGCTCATGCAGAAGCAATATTTGAGTCGGTGCCAGCTTAGCTTGCGTAACGGCTTTATCCTCATAGCCTGCCAATACATCATCAATGCCGAAAAAGGCAATACCCAGCTGTTCAAATACAATCCGCTCATTACATAATACAGTAAAGCCGCTCTCCTTCATCATATCCGCATAAACATGCTTTGCCCCTCCTCCGATGTCATGATTGCCGTAAACCGCAAGCTTCGCATAGTTCGCATGCATGGCCTTTAGATAAGGCGGAAGCTGATAACGAAGCTCTTTCGCACGTGCATAGTTATCCATTAAATCACCGGTAAATACGATAAAATCAGGCTTACAGCGATTGATTCTGATAATCATTTTCAACATGCTTCTTTTTGAAAAATGCTTATGATAATGAGTATCACTGAAATGAACAATGCGAATCGGCTGTTTTACATCACTGTTGAGCTGATACCTTTTTATGCGATACAGATTAGGTTCAAGAATAACCATATCAAATATTAATAATATCGTAGCTATCGTTCCTATGATGAGTAATAACATTTCAATCCCCCTGATTTATTGTATGTAAGCATCACTTAATGTGCATTCAATGATTAGTTTAGCCGTTTTTTATGCAGTTATTTTATGGAATGCTTGATTCATCGTTTATGAAAAAAGCTTTAAAGCCTGTGAAGGCATAAAAAAGCTGTACCCTCAAAGAGAATACAGCCCTGTGATTTAAGCCTTTGCCTTGTCCTTATTTTCGGTTTTCACTGCTTTCGGCTTTGTGTTTGTTTTCTTGTTTGTTTTATTACCGGTATTTTTCTTCGCAGCCGGTTTTTTCTTTGTTTCTTTTTTCGGCTCGCTTTTTGTTTCCGCTTTTACTTCTGTTTCGGTCGCTGCCTTTGCTTCCTCTGCAGCAGCTTCTTCTTTAACAGGTTCCTGCGCAGGTGTTTCAACAGCTTTATCATCTGTTGCAGCTTCTGTCTCGACTACTGCTTCCTTTGGATCCGCAGCAGTTTCTGTTTCAGCCTTTTCCTCTGCCTTCACAGCCTCGTTTGCTTCAGCGCTTACTTCTTCAGCAGACGCTTCCTCAACCGGCTTTGTTTCAGGCTCAGCTTTTTCCTCTGCTTCAACTGCTTCGCTTTCTTTCACAGTGATTTCAGCCTCAACTGCTTCATCCTTTGTATCAACAGCTTGTTCTGCTTTAACTTCTTTTACCTCAGCCGCAATCGGTTCCGTTGTTTTTACTTCCGGCAACAGATTAATGATATAACCGATGCCGTAACAGATGAATGCGAATACAAGCAGCGGTAAGCTCTGAGACATAAACATGCTGACGATGCTCTGCCACATCTGATCCCATACATCGGAGAAGCCCATGCTGTATTGATCCATTGTCATCTTAACGGAATAGAAAACATTCCATGTCATAAAGGCAAAGCACAGTAATAATAAAACTGCTACTACATAAAACGTGATAGTTATTGTTGAATTTTTTTGTTTCATATCGATTTCCTTTCCTTTTCTACCTATTATATTATGCCATAAAATTATGGGAAAAGTATGGTTCTTTCGTGAATTTTTTATGATTTCTATGATGTAACCGCATACAGAGGACTTTATTAAAGACTTTTCAATCAAAAACAGTGTTTTATCGTTACCCGGAGCCTTGCAAAACATGCAGTAATAATTAAATTACCGATGGAAAGATAGAAAATTCAGCAGCTTTTCATTGAGGTTTTAGGTAATTTCTGTTAAAATCAAGATATAGGACTTAACAGCTGAAAGCATGAATATCCGTAATCATGCTTTTGAGGCGTTAAGCGGGAGGGAAGAAGCAAATGAACTATACACACATCGTATTTGATATTGACGGAACCTTACTTGATAATGCAGAGGCACTCATAACATCCTTGCAGGAGGTCATGATGGAAGAAGTGGGTCGCTTGATTCCGAAAGAGGAATTGGCCTTTTCCATGGGAATGACCGGTGAGGATACGCTGCGCAGACTTCAGGTAAAGGATGTTGAGCGTTCTATGAAGCGTTGGATTGAGCTTTTGGCAAATTATAATCATTTGGTAAAGGTTTATGACGGAATTGAGGAGATGTTGAAGGAATTGAAGCGACAGGGCTGTCATTTGGGCATTGTTTCCTCAAAGCCGAGAGAGGTTTATAAGAATGATTTTGCGCCGCTGCCGATTGCCGATTATTTTGAAACAGTAGTATGTGCAGAGGATACGACGGAACATAAGCCGAATTCCGCACCGTTGTTGAAATATATGGAATTGACAAGGGCAAAGGCTGAGGAAATTTTCTATGTCGGAGACAGTGATTATGATCGTCAATGTGCCTTTAATGCCGATATTGAATTTGCCGCAGCCGCATGGAATCCAAAGGTTGCCGCAATTACGATGATGCAGCTGAGAGAGCCGAACGATTTGTTTGACTACGTGTACGAAGAAATAATGTAATGTTCCTTTATCAAGGATAAAAGGATAATCCATGTATTAATAGCTCAGAATTACATCATAAAACAATTAATAAGAAAAAATAAATATGCTTTTCAATCACATATTTATTTCGTAAAAGGCTATGAGAACAGCTTGAGATAATTTTCTTTCAGCTGTTTTTTTAATTCGTCAGGGGTGATATCATGAAGCTGTGCCAGCTTCTCTAGGGTATGAACAATATACATCGGCTCATTGCGTTTACCGCGATGCGGATGCGGTGTCAAATACGGACAATCCGTTTCAATCATAATACGCTCTAAGGGAAGCTGTGTGATTACTTCAGGTAGCCCGCGGGCATTTTTGAAGGTCAGCGGTCCGCCCACCGAAATGTACATATCCATTTCAATCGCTTCCCGTGCCGTTTCAAGGCTTCCCGAGTAACAATGAAGCAGTCCCTTGCCGCATTTATACTCCTTCAACAGCTGCATCGTATCACCGGTCGCTTCGCGCATATGAATCAATACCGGCTTCCCGCACTTTTGCGCTAACTGCAATTGACGAATAAACGCCTGCTTCTGCGTTTCACGATCGACATCGTCCCAGTGATAATCCAAGCCGATCTCACCGACCGCAATGATTCTTTCATCAAAGATGATTTGTTCCAAATAGTGCCAGTCCCCATCCTTTAATTCATATAAATCACTCGGGTGATAGCCGAAGGCAATATCGATCCACGAATAACGCTGTTTCAATTCAAACGCTCTTTCAAGCTCCTTTCGATTCAGACAGATACATAAGATACGTTCAATGTCTGCCTGCTTAGCTCTTTCTAACAGTTCATCGATTTTCTCATACAATTCATCACAAGTGATATGTGCATGTGTATCAATAATTCCCATGATTCCTCCTATTTACCTAAACAAAAATTCGCAAACAGCGTATCCAGTAAATCCTCACGATGATATTCTCCGAGTATTTCCTTTAAGCATCGATAGGCCTCTTGAATATCAATCTGTACAAGGTCGATTTCACATTGGTTTGATAATGCCTGATACGCATTTTCCATATGCTGCTTCGCACGATGCAGTAAACCGATCTGTCGTTCATTGTTTAATATCGGTTCATATAATACCGCTGTATGCTGCTCATAATATTCGTTCAATGCGTTTAGCAGCGGATCGATTTTGTGCTGCTTCGCACTGATATAAATTTGTTCGTTATCCTGTTGCTTCAATAAATCACTTTTATTATAGACAATAAGACGAGGCTTATCCTTCGTATCCTCAAGCAAGGCATAATCTGTATCATCTAACGGACGATTGGCATCAAGCACCAATAGAATCAGCTGTGCTTCCTCAATCAGCTGCCTTGTTTTCGCAATGCCGATTTGTTCGATCTTATCATCGCTTTCCCTTAGCCCTGCGGTATCAATCAGATGTAATGTAATCCCCTGTAAATGAATACTGCCCTCTACGATATCGCGTGTCGTTCCTTCAATATCGGTAACGATTGCTTTTTCCTCCTCCAACAAGGCATTTAACAGACTGCTTTTGCCGACATTCGGTTTGCCGATGATCGCTGTTTTTACTCCCTCTTTGATGATTTTCCCGCTGTTGGAACGCTGCAGAATTGCATCAATATGAATCAGCCATTGTTGAATGCTCGGAAGTAATACATCATCGGTAAGCTCCTCGATATCGGTATACTCCGGATAATCGATGTTGACCTCGATATGCGCAATCATATCCAATATTTGTTTAATCAACGGCTCTAACAGCTTCTTTACACTGCCGCGAATTCCGTTAAGCGCCATTTTCGCACTGAGTCGATCGCCGGCTTCAATCATATCCATTACCGATTCCGCTTGGGTTAAATCAATACGTCCGTTTAAAAATGCGCGCTGTGTAAATTCACCGGGATTTGCCAAGCGTGCTCCTTGTCCTAATACAAGCTTAAGAATTTCCTTGGTGATAAAGCGACCGCCGTGACAGTTGATTTCGATCACATCCTCACCGCTGAAGGAACGGGGCTTACGAAACAACGATACCAAAACCTCGTCAACTCGCTCCTGATTGTTTGGATCGATAATAAAGCCATAGGTTATCGTATTTGCCGTCTGCATTTGTAGATCCTTGTTGAACAAGGCATCTGCGATTTGAATTGCATCATCGCCGCTGATGCGAATAATGGAAACTGCACCGTCAGCCAAAGGGGTAGCGATTGCCGCTATCGTATCACTCATGTTATCACCTGCCGCTCTTACGCATTATTGTATCATATTTTTTGTTCGCAGCACATGCTAATAAAGAAAAAATGGGTAAACAAGCTGCATCTTTTATAAATAAACCTTTTCCCTTATTACGAGAGTCGGTATGAAAAAATCTAATTCGCAATCAATGATTGAATCACCTTGCATCATTACACGGTGATATACACTTAAGGTCTTTTCCACCCTAAATAAAAAAGCAAGCAATTCAATGAATTACCTGCAATCCCACGAATAGGACAGACATAATCTTTAAACAAATCATCAAATTTGATTGATTTTTCCGATTGTTTTGATTATACTATAGGTGTAGAGGACAATCAGAAGCGTCTTCTCAATAAATTTTATTGTTTATCTGAAAAGCTTCGTGTGTGAGACGAAGCTTTTCTATTGCCTTTTTTAGCGTTATGCCTAATGCGAATCTTGATGAGATACACCAAGAGTTCTAACACCGCTATACATAATGCAGGCTCAAAGCGACTGTATATCGCATGTTTCCACCTTTCTTTCAAAGGCATTGAAAGACTGATACGGTCTTGATCCCGATCTTTCGGCAGCACAGAATCTATTACCGTGGTTATCTTTTAACCGATTTCCCAAAACTTAAATAAATCCTTTGCCAACAAAAGAAAAATGAATATACAATAGAAAAGATGAAGCTTTTGAACATTACATACCTTCATCTTTTCTTGCATTACGTATGGGGTAAACTAAGAAATCATGGCTTTTCCCTTATAATAGGTTTGCTGAATTTGAAAAGCTGAATCAAGCACGCAGAGATCAGCGTCAAAGCCGACACGTATCTGTCCTTTTTTATGATGAACATCTAATAATCTTGCCGGATTTAAGGATGCTGCGTGTAAAGCATCCACCAATGCAAAGCCTCCGTACTGTACAGCGTTGGCAACTGCTTGTGCCATACTCAGTGTACTTCCGGCAAGCTGATTGGCACCGTGAATATATGCGACCTTATTCTTTACGGTTACGAGAATTCCATCCATTTGGTAATCTCCTTCGGCTAATCCTTTTGCACTTAAGGAGTCGGTAATAAGAACCAGCTTATCCTTCGGTTTTGTTTTATATAACAGTCGTAACAGTTCAAAGGATATATGCTTGCCGTCAGCTATTACTTCACAATAACAATCATCCAGCAGCATTGCCGCTCCTAAGGTACCAACCTCACGATGATGAATCCCTCTCATCGCATTACCGCAATGAGTAAAATCAATCATGCCGTGAGCCGCAGCAATACAAGCCTGTGCGTATGTCATATCAGTATGTCCGCCGGCAATCTTTACTTTTTTTCTTACCAGTGTATCCATTAACGCAAAGTCAACATCTGTTTCACAAGCCAATGCACAAAGCTTTATTGCCTTTTCATGTTTACCGACAATTTCCTGCCATTTTGAAATATCCGGTACTAACACGCTTTTTTCATCCATTGCGCCTAACTGCCTTTTTGAAATGAACGGACCTTCCAAATAGACACCCAATACATCTGCACAGCAGCGCTTTTTCTCCAATGTACAGATTGCAGCTATGGCTTTTTGCATGGAAAGAACGGAGGAGCTGTAGGGTGAAATCAAAAGAGAAGTTGTTCCTTCCTTGGGCAGCTGCGACAACCAACGATATATTTTTAATCGATCTGCTTCCATGATCTCACATCCGTATCCGCCGTGGGTATGGATATCAATAAATCCCGGAGCAATTATCGCATCGCCGTAATCAATCACATCTGTTCCCCTATCATCAGAGATATCAACGATACAGCTTTCCTTTACGGAAATTGTCGCTTCTCTCAATTCATTTTCTAATAAAACCTTGTTGCTTCTTATTTTAATCGTCATTATAAAATACCAATCATTGTTCCTAAGATGCCGATAAGCAACAGAATCAGCATTAGGTGAATCACCTTCACATTTTTCTTTAACAGCCATACGACTAAGAAGACCGTCAACAGTGACAGCATTCCCGGCATGATCGTATCAAGCAATTCCTGCACCTGCATCGGATCAATTCCATCAATCGCTATTGTCAGCGGCGTTGTTACACTCACCATACTGACACTCATACCGCCGATTACCATAAGTCCCATAATGCCGGCACACAGTGAAAGTTTTTGTAACAAGTTTTCTGATGAAATCTTACTGATAAAGCTTTTACCGAATTTATAGCTCATTGTCATACCGATATATCGTAATAATACGTGAGGTATGTTAAATATTATGATAAATACAAACGGAGCCAAAATATTTCCTGCTAAGGCAAGCTGACAGGCAACGCCTGCCGCAATGGTACGAACGATTCCCCACCAGAAGGAATCACCGACTCCTGCCAACGGTCCCATAAAAGCAACCTTCACACTGTTGATTGCTTCCGCATCATAATTATGCGTTGCCGCATATTCCTCCTCCATTGCGACCGACATACCGAGGATCCAAGTAACTAATTGCGGCGAGGTATTAAAGAATACCATATGACGCTGTAATGCTTCACTCAATTCTTTAGGATCAGTATATAACTTCTTTAATGCCGGAATCATTGCGTAACAATAACCAAAGCCTTGAAAACGCTCATAATTAAAGGATGCCTCCAATGTAAAGGAACGGAAAAAGATACGATGTAAATCACGTTTCGTCAGTACAGAGGAACGCTCGCTTTGTTCCTCATAGCTTACTTCATTTCCCGCATCTGTTTTTTCCTTAGTAAAGAAATAAACAAGCACCGCTATACTGCCGCCTAAAATCGCAATGCCGAGCACATCCATTTCTAAATATGCCGCCAATACAAAGCCGATAAAATAGAAAGCTCCGATTTGTTTGTTCCAGATGAGATTCAGCAATAAGCCAAAGCCAAGTGCAGGCAACAGCGTCGTTCCGGCCATAAGCCCGTCCATAACGACCTGCGGTATTTGATCCACTACTGCCTGTATTGCATTTGATCCGACATAGATAGATGATGTAACTACCGCAAAGGTAAATAATGACCATAATCCAAAGCACAGATAATGTGCTCTTTCAATTTGTTTATAATTCCCCTGTGCAGCTCCTTTATCTGCTTTTCGCAAAAAATATAAATTCAAAATATAATAAGCCTTTTCTGCTAAATTATAAAGAATACCCACCGGAATTGCGAGTGTTGTCGCAACCTCGACACCGTTCCCTGTCATAATGGCCAATGCGGTTCCGACTACACCGCCCACCAGTGTATTAATTGATACGGCACCACCGACATACATAACCCCCATAAAAGCAAGCTCAAGTGTCCCGCCGATAATAATACCTTGTTCTAAGTCCCCCAAAATCAAACCTACTACAGGGCCCATAATGATCGGTCGCTCTAACATATTAGAACCGACTAAATATTCACAAAGCCCCAGTACCGCAACCAATCCCAGTAATACTGCCTCAAGCATATTCTATCCTCCTCTACTCACAGCTTTGTTGATCCAAAACCATTTTTTTATTTTCCGGCACCGCTCTTAATTCTACCTCAATGCCGTTTTCCATTAACTGCCGACAGATTGCCTTATCCTTATCTGTCAATGTAATCGCATGCGTAATTCGACAGCTTCCCGGGCGCTCACGCAATCCTCCTAAATTCAAGGAACGGATATACCCTGTGTCCTCAATCAGCCGTTGTGCATCCGCAAGATTATTCACTACCGCCATAATTTGCTGTCTGCTGTCCTTTTGCTGTATCAGCATTTCAGCCGCCTTCTGCACCTCTTCAATCACAAGCTCTACTCCCACCGGCTTTGCCATTCCCAATGTCATTTTCATAAATTCATCATGAGCGACACTGTCATTCGCAATGATAATTTTTTGAATAGCCAAAGCCTTTGTCCATAAAAATGCAACCTGACCGTGTAATAATCGATCGTCAACTCTTAATAATTTCAGCATGTGTTTTCTCCTTTCGTATCATTAAATAATGAATTTACTAATACAATTTCATTCTTGCCGCGTTCTACAATTTCATTCAAAACAGTAATGCCTATTTGTTCATCGTTCAACATGATACATTCCAATAAAACTGCTAAATTGTAGCCCGCAATAATAAACGTATGATCATTTAAAAATTCCTTGGTAATTCGCTGATTCACACTGCCCGCCAATAAATCGGTAAAAATCAGTGTTTTTTGTGAACCGCGTGTCTGCAGCCACAAGCTCAGCTTTTTCACCTCCGCTTCTAAATCATCATTATCGACATAGGCACTCATTACATACACATCGTTTTTTTGTGAAATAATTTCCAGCGTGTTTTTAGTCCCCAATGCCATATGTCCATGCGTTGCGATAATAAAATTAATAAGAATCCCTCCTTTCACTCTTATTAAACCCTTTTTTCCCTTTTAACACCATTGTACCTTTTTCACTAAGCAAGTGAATTCATGGCTTTTTTTATTCCGTTCAAAAATGCTTCAAAATTCTTCAGCCTTAAAAAATGAGAAACACTGTGATAATCACATGCCCATTTAGACAACACATCCATTAAAAGCCAACAGCGCTCCTGCTCCTCAGGATTAGCTCCGATCCATATCATAATTTCAACAAACTGCTTATCCCAAATAATACTTTTCTTCAATACGTAGATATGAAAAAATAACGGATTATGATGCTCACATGTATGAAATACCGCAATACTGTTGCCGATCTCTGATGATAATATTTTTTCTTTTTCCGTAATTGCCCTCCATTCTTTTTTTAACCGTTCATCGGCGAGTGTTGAATCAATGTGATCCATTACCGCATATTTCGTATTTCCTTCGATTCCGTAAGTAATGATATTCTCTTGAAATAAAGAAAGCAGATTCATTTTCAAATAATAAAGGCGAGTAATTTCATTATCCAAAAGCTTCATCTGTTCCCCTTGCTGATAAGACAAATACAAAATCGGTTTATCAATTTCCGTATGCAGCTGCATTGTCGTTATGATCACATCATATTGAGACATCTGCTTTGATTTCAGCTCATTTAAATCAGCCAAATCTACGGCTTCAACGATGTGCTTATATCGCTCCGATATTTCATTAATCAGCATAATACTTTCGGGACGACCGCTTCCGCATAATAATAACAGCCTCATTCGATAGCGGCGATGAATACGCTGCAGGGCCCAGTTGAAATACAATACTAAAAAGCCGAATTCATTGATTTCCATATCTAGATGAAAGTGCTCTTTGATTTTAGCAGCAGCAATATCTGTAATTTTATACGCAAATAAATATTTTCTGAAGTAATCGTACAGAGTAAGACTTCTGAGCGGCAGATGCAGCTGTAAGCGTGACAGCATTGCGGGCAAGTGCATTTTCAGCATATGAATTAATTCTTGATCTTGATGAAAACAGATTCCGTAAACTTTTTCGATTTCTTGAAACAAATCATTAAAGAATGCTTCATCAGGAATATTTTCAGCTTCAAAGGAAGTATTTGTCGCAATATGCTTCGTTTGAAAATGAATCGCAAAATAGATTGCTTCATCATGAGGAACCATAATCGAATTTTCTTTTTCCAATGCTTTTACAAGCTGTTCACCTGCACATAAATAGCGGGAATTGCCGGTAAAAGCATATTGTTCATCAGTAATTTTCATATAGTTGTACAGTACCCATCGCCTCAGCGCAACAATTATATGAATAATCATATTTTCAAAAGAGTAAGACGATATTTGTATTTCATTCGTATCTAATACATTTCTGAGAATGTCTTTAATTTTCTTTATTTCATTTTGTCTTTCTAAATCGGCAAGCATTGTATTATCTTCACTTAAAATACCGGAGATCAAGCTGTTATGAAAAAAATACTCAGCAATACATATGCGAATATTCAGTTCTGAGCCTCGAATAATGATACCTCGCCCACCGGCATGTTCAATCCATAAATGATATTTTTGCAGAATGATCTTTACTTCTTTTAAACAGGAGGAGAAGGTGGAGCGATCAATATATAATTCTTCCGCAAAATCATCAATCTTGATATAATAATCGACAATCAACATCTTCATAATAATATAATTGACCCTCTGCATCCTTGACTGGGGAACATTGCCGGTATTTTGTTCATCCTTACGGATCAAGTCAAGAAATTGCTGATATAAATCTGTATCATGAATTACAAATGTATAGCCACGGCCTCTTTTCGCAATGATTTCTGCCCCGTAGTCTGCCAATATTTCATTAATTCGTTTTATATCACCTTTGATCGTTCGTGATGAAACTCCGACAAAGCGTGCCAGCTGTTCACTTGTTTGCCCTTCTTGGGAATCAGCAATCTGCATCAATATTAATTGTAATCTTTTTTCCATAAGCATAAGCATTCCTCCTGTAATCATTATAAGCGGATTAAGTTTTTTCTTAAAGTGATATTTTTCACTTAATAAGTGAAGTACAATGCTGATTTATTTTTAGTCTGTGCTGTATTGCGCTTGTTTATAAATTACGCTGATTATGCAGCAGAATAAACTAAAATGTTTTATTAATCGCTATAACAATACTGATTTATTTTAAGGTATTTATTATCTTTGATCCTTAAGTCTAATATATAGTTTTTTTACAAACAGAAAAATGCCATGTTCCCATGACATTTTTTCTGTTTATTGCTAACTGAATATTCCATAAACTACGATATCTGCATTTTCAGGTACGCAAAGATGAATTCATCCAAATCCCCGTCCATGACATTTTGAATTTGACTTGTTTCACAACCTGTTCGCACATCCTTGACTAAGGAATACGGATGAAATACATAGGAGCGAATTTGTGAACCCCATTCAATCAGCTTTTGTTCACCCTTGATTTCCGCAAGCTTTGCTTCTTGCTCCTCAATCATTTTCTGATAGAGACGAGATTTTAAGATACGCAATGCTTCCTCACGATTTTCATGTTGAGATCTGCCGTTTTGGCATGTAGCGACAAGTCCCGTCGGCTTATGCACCATACGAATCGCAGAATCGGTCTTATTGATATGCTGACCGCCGGCACCGCTGGCCCGCTTTGTTTCTACGATCAAATCCTCCGGCTTGATGTCGATTTCAATTTCATCCTGAAACTGCGGCATGACATCCAGTGATGCAAACGAGGTATGCCGTCTTGCCCCTGCATCAAAGGGAGAAATACGCACTAAGCGATGAACACCCTTTTCCGCCTTTAAATAGCCGTAAGCCTTTTCGCCCTCAACCAACAGGGTGACGGATTTAATGCCTGCTTCTTCACCCGGCTGATAATCCAGAGTGGTTACCTTAAAGCCTTTTTTATTCGCATATCTTGAATACATGCGATACAGCATATCAGCCCAATCACACGACTCGGTACCGCCGGCACCCGGATGAATCTCCAATATCGCATTGGATTGATCGTATTCATGGGAAAGCAGTACCTTGATTTCAAAATCCGCAAACTGTTCGGTAAGCTCCTTGTATTCTTCCTCTACAAGCATCAGCAGTTCCTCATCATTTTCCTGCTTCAGTAAATCAGCACTTTCGACCAAAGCGGCAATTTGTTTTTCCAAGGCATCATAAGCATCAACGATTTCCTTCATGCCGTTGCATTTGCGAATCGTATGTTGAGCCTTTTGTGCATCATTCCAAAAATCGGCTTCCATGCTTTTTTGAGTAAGCTCGGCAATTTTATATCTTTTTTCAGTTAGGTCAAAGTGACTCACTCAAAGAAGCAAGCTTTTTTGAGTGAGTGTCCAGTCCTTGTTTAATTTCATACAGTTCCATATTAAGCGCTCTCCTGTTGTTCCTCACGCGGCTGAATCTCTACCTTTAAGGCAAAGAACACGACCTCGCGCGCAATACGCTGCATCATTTCCTCGAACATTTCATAGCCCTCGGATACATATGCCTGCAGCGGGTTATTCTGTGCATAGGATCGTAAGTGAATACCGCTTCTCAGCTTATCCATCATATCGATATGCTCAATCCAGTTGCGGTCCATATTACGCAATACGATCGTTTTCTCAAACGGTAAGAATTGCTCCTTGATCGGTGCGATTTTTTCCTCATAGCTGTTAAAAATCTTATCTGCACAATACGTGGAAGCCTGTCCGCTGTCCATACCGCGCAGCTCCTCAGGCTTGATCGCTTCCTCGGCCAAGCCAAGCATACCAAGACCTTGAATCACACCCGCGGCATCAATCGTATCCTCATGATTCGCATGATTGACATTTGCCTCTACGACATTGGCAACGATACGATCGGTCATATCCTTTACGATACTGTGTACATCATCATTTTCAAGCACAAAATTGCGCTGTTCATACATAATTTCTCTTTGTTTTCTTAATACGTCATCATAATCCAATAACTGCTTACGCACATCGAAGTTATAGCCTTCGACACGTCTTTGTGCCTGTGAAATCGATTTTGTCACAAGCTTGGATTCTACCTGCTGTTCACCGATTGAGGCAAACAAGCTTTCCAAGCGTTCACCGCCGAAACGAATCATCAGATTATCCTGCAGTGATACATAGAAGCGAGAGAAGCCCGGATCACCCTGACGTCCGCTTCGTCCGCGCAGCTGATTATCAATACGACGAGATTCATGACGCTCACTGCCGATGACCGCCAAGCCGCCCAGTGCACGTGATTCCTCACTCAGCTTGATATCGGTACCGCGGCCTGCCATATTGGTCGCGATCGTTACCGATTTGACCTGTCCTGCCTTCGCAACGATTTCTGCTTCTCGTGCATGGTTTTTCGCATTCAATACCTCATGCGGTATTTTACGCTTTGTAAGCATTTCGGAAATCAATTCACTTGTCTCGACCGCAATCGTACCGACAAGCACCGGCTGTCCGCGCTGATACAACGACTCCACTTCATCACAAAGCGCATTGAATTTCAAATCGCGGGTTCCCCAAACAGAATCGCTGTGATCGATACGCTGTACCGGACGATTTGTCGGAATCACGATGACACGCATGTTGTAGATTTCTAAGAATTCCTCCTCCTCGGTCTTTGCCGTGCCGGTCATACCGGCAAGCTTTTCATAAAGACGGAAGAAGTTCTGATAGGTAATCGTTGCCAAGGTGCTTGTTTCCTCTTTGATGTTTACGCCCTCTTTGGCTTCGATCGCTTGATGCAGACCGTCGGAATATGCACGTCCCGGCATCGTTCTTCCGGTGAATTGATCGACAATTACGATTTCATCCTCTTGTACCACATATTCAACATCCTTCATCATAATGTAGTTGGCCTTTAATGCCTGTTGAATATGATGTACTAACTGTGTATGCTCAATATCGTATAAATTCTTGATTTTAAATTTACGTTCAGCTAAGGTAACACCCTTTTCGCTCAGCTGTACCTGACGTGTTTTTTCATCAATTTCATAATCGCCCTCATGCAGGCGCTTTACGAATTGATCTGCCTGAATATAAAGATTCGCTGTTTGTTTACGCCCGCCGGAAATGATAAGCGGTGTTCTTGATTCATCGATCAAAATAGAATCGACCTCATCGACGATTGCCATATATAAGCCGCGCTGAACACGTTCCTTTACATCGGTAACCATGTTGTCACGCAAATAATCAAAGCCAAGCTCTGAGTTTGTCGTATAGGTAATATCACACGCATAAGCGGCACGTTTTTGATGCGGCTGAAGTGCACGCATATTGACACCGACACTGAGGCCTAAGAAGCGATAAATTTCACCCATCCACTCGGCATCACGACCGGCCAAATATTCATTGACGGTAATTACATGCAGGCCCTTTTGTGCCAATGCGTTCAAGTATACGCACATTACGGCAGTCAAGGTTTTACCTTCACCGGTTTTCATCTCGGCAATATCACCCTGATGCATCGCCGCGGCACCCATAATCTGTACCTTATACGGATATTCTCCGATCACACGTCCCGCTGCCTCTCTGGCGACCGCAAAGGCCTCTACCTGTAAATCGTCCAATGATTCTCCCGAATCATAACGAGCTTTAAATTCCTCTGTTTTCGCTTTTAATTCTTCATCGCTTAATGCACGCATTACATCGCTTAATGCTTCTACCTGATTTGCGACATTTTCTAATCGTGCCAGTATTTTTTTCTCTCCGCTGAATAAGCGTTCGATAAAATTAGCCATTTTATTCCCTCCGTTTTGGATTCTAAGTCTGCTTTTAAGCTATCAGTATTATTTTAACACAGTTTCGCTCATATGACGATACGAACATAGCTTTTTTATATGCTTTTTTGCCCATGTCTGCAGGTTTCACTCATAAAAGAACGATAACCGTGAACGATATTCTTAAATATAAGTTTTTTTATGATATTTTCGCTCACATAGGAAGCATTTTCCTGACGGAAACAAAGATTGTACGGAAACAGAGATTGCCGAAACAACTTTGTCGAAAAGGAGTATTTCTTTCATTCATTCAAAAGCAAGTTACATATAAAAGCATACCTCAGATAAACGCATATCTCATATAACAGCATACTTCATATAGAAGCATGTATCACAGTAAAGCACATTACATGAAAACGCATAGATACAGAAACCGTTCAAAACATGAAAACAATGATATTCTGATATTTTCAAAGAAAAAGACAAGCCTTGCTTATCATTATGCGATCGCTTTTCACTTGTCTTTTTTCATATTCTTTGTGATTAATCATTGTTATTGCGCTGATGCCTGCCGTTTCCCTGTCCCTGGCCGTTGCCGTGTCCGTGATGTCCGTGCACTGTTTCCTCATCATCGGAAGATGAATGCTCATGAATCAAATCATGTATTTCACGCATTGTCATGCCTTGAACATCGTCGGTTTCCATATCGGGCACAAGGCTTTTCAGTTCAAGAAAGGCACGATATTTACCGAAGGATAAGCCTGCCTCATGTGCTTCAACAACATCTTTATCGCTTGCATGATAACAATACGTATTCGCTTGATCGGCAGTATGAGATTCGATCTGCGCTAAAATTTTTCTTGACTGTGCTTTATCACTGCCTGTAACGGTAATCGTCATGACTTCATCCTCAGTCAGCATTGCGTTGATTGTATCACTTTTCACTATTTTATCCAGTGCATCATCGTAATTTTGATAACGTAGGCTTAAGGTACTCGCCAATGCTTCTCCGTCTTTATTATATCCGTTTACCGCAACGACTTGATTAAAACGATTTACGCTCAGCTCTATGGACGGATTGATATCAATGCTGATTTTAGCTGTCGCCGTAAAATAAACATTGTGTCCGGTAAACATCATCAATAGTACTACTGCACCGATAAGCGCATACTTCACATACGGCATCGTAGTTTTTTGTTTTGTCCAACCCTTGGTTTGCCGAGCTAAGCAGGTACGCGTATGTTCCTTTAATTCAGCTTCTGCACAAACTTGTGAAAATGCCGTCTGCAGCTTCTCATTCATCCTCGTCACCTCCGAGCTTTTCCTTCAGTATTCGCTTAGAACGTGTCAGAAGTGTATATATTGTATTCACGTTCTTTTTAAGAATATCGGCTATCTCCGGCGCAGTATAGCCTTCGATATAATGCAGATATATGACATTGCGATATTTTTGCGGAAGTGTCAATACCGCTTCCAGTACCTCAAAAGAACCGTTGTGACTCACTGCCGCTTGTTCGATAACTTCCTCAATAGAAATTCGATTTCGGCGAAAAAAGTTTTTCAGCATATCCTTACAGGCATTGATCGTAACTTTGATCAGCCATGCTTTTTCATGCTCACTTGTTTTGAATTCCGTGTCATTCAAGGTATACTTTAAAAATACCGTTTGAAATATATCCTCGGTATCCGCATAGTTTTTTAAATAAATCATACATAGTCGGCGTATCGTATCGCTGTATTGATCTATCGCTCTGTTTACCTCTTGTTCGCTTCGCATAGCTTCATCCTTTTTATTTTGTGCAGCCTGTCGGTATTTAATTTATAACAGTGAAAAAAGCTTATCTGTGGTGACCTCTGTGATGTCCGTTTCCTTGATGGTGCCCTTGGCCGTAGCCGTTGTTATTACCATAGCGATCACAGATTCCGTCATTATCGGCATCTACATATCCTTGGCAATGATAGCCGTTTTCATGATAGTGATGTGTGCTTCCGTTATAATGGTCGCAGATTCCATCACCATTCAAATCCTCAAAGTAGTGGCCGTGGGCATAGCCGCAGTATTCACATACCGGTGTTTCAGCTTGGGTCGTATTTTGAGTCTGCGTTTTTGTTTGGGTTGTCGGCTTCGTATCGGTATCGGTGTTTACGGTCGTTTCTGTTTTTGTTTCTTCTTTTACCTGTTCCTTATTCGCTGCTTCGGTTTTATTTGATTCCTGCTTCACAGTGATTTTTTCAGTGCTTTTAATCAGGGGGATTTCAGTCGTTTCCGTAACTTTGACTGCTTCGTCGTTCCCCATATTGGCGGCTAGAATCGTTGTTGTGCCTATTAATGATATCGCGATGACCGCAATGATGCAGATGATAGTTTTTCTCATATATATTTCCTCCGTTGATTTCTTTCTGTTGATTACTTCATTTATAATACGATTCAAACCGGTGAATCCATTCACTCTGTCTGAAATTTTTTAAAATAATTTGTTTTTGGGTGGATGATTCTAAAGACAGATATATTATAACACGTTATCTGAGATAAGAAAAAGAGCAGAACTTTTTCAGCAGCTCTGCTCATAATTCAGCATAGATTTTTATTCTGTTTTATACTTAAATGAAAGATAAAGCAGAAGGCTTACGGCTAATAGACTGATGCCTATATGAGTCATGATGTCTGTATCATCTCCTGTGTTCGCTCCGCCCATGCTTGTTTCAGGATTATATTGACCCTTTACTGATGTTTCATTGTCATCATTTGGTTCATCAGGTTCACTGAAATCCATAGTATCGTATGGCAAATCACCGTCTACATTCTTGCCCGGTTTCCATTCAGTAATCTCAATAATGTTCTCATCAGGTTTACCGTCTCCGTCATTGTCTACATTCACATCGGGAATGCCATCGCCGTCACTGTCGATGTCAATATCGGGAATACCGTCCCCATCGATATCAATATTGATGTCCGCTTCTCCGTCACCGTCCAAGTCGAGGTTGACATCAGGTCGTCCGTCTCCGTCCGTATCGATATTCAATTCCGGCTTAATGTCCTTACCGATACTGTCATAAGTAAACTTCTCTGTCTTATAGTCCTTCTTCGGTTTCCATTCATGAATCTCTACCAAATTGACGGTCGGTGTTTCCCCATCCTTTGCGATATTGATGTGCGGTTTAAAGTCTCCTTTATTATCAATGTTGATATTAGGAATTCCGTCATTATCCGTATCGACATTGATTTTTGCCTTCACGCTTGTGCCTGTACAGTATTCCTCTAAAATACCATTATCGATATCTTGTTTTACACACTTCGTCGGTTTCCAATCACTTTTCTTTAGAATCACTAGGTTTAAATCGGGCTTGCCGTCTTTATCTGTATCGATATTCAAGTCAGGCTTGCCGTCACCGTCGCTGTCAATATTAATATCAGGGATACCGTCATTATTTCTGTCTCCGTTGATAACGATCCATTTAGTTTCATCATTTGGGTCTTTCCATTTTATGTTCAGATCGGGACAGCCGTCCCCATCGGGATCGTTGAAATCAGGAATACCATCACCATCTTCATCAACGTCGATTTTCTTAAGTGCCACCTCATGACAGCTTTCGGTATTCGTATTTCCTGCATTATCCGTAGGTATCACACATACCTTGTATTTTCCTACTGTTTCACTGATCGTTATCT
>CANSQL010000023.1 GCA_947649125.1 uncultured Erysipelotrichaceae bacterium
ATCCGAGCGGAACCTATGCGGATAAGACAATCGAGGTACCGATCGATATCACAAAGGCAAACCAAACGATATTATTTGCGGGAATCACTTATGCGACAAGCGGAAACGGAACAGTAACGCCTGTCATCAATGAACAGGATATCTCAAGTAATGCCGGCGGAGTAACGGTGAAAGATACAGATTACTTCATAACGATAGATAACAGTATCGGCACATCGATCGCATGGACGAATGACGGAGTGAGTATTGAATACAGCTACAGCGGAAATAATGGGTTAGATATTCCGCTGCATGTAGAGAAGCCGGGCAATCGCAACTACAACAAGGCAGAAACAGACGGTATGATGCACATCATGGGACCGAATGAGAATACATTGGCGATCAATCGACCGGGCAAAATTATCTACGGCGATCACTTCACGATCCGAAGTCTACAGGATGATTCAAGCAGTACGAATGTACAGTATACCTTTACGGTGGACAATACAACCTATATCTCCAATCCTACCGTAACAGGAAACAAAGCGGAGTTTGATGCATTGAAGTACAGCGGAAGTACAAGCATTCAAATCAAGGTAACGAGAACGGCAGACGGAGAACTGCCGTTAAGTAAAACGATAACAGTACAGGTATTGCCGAAGCCGATCGAAATCATCATTGATGATAAGGCAAAGCTGAAGGGAGAACAGAATCCAACCTTGACTTATCAAGACTTCAAATCACAGCTTGTCACATGGAACGGTGTACAGGATGTGATACAGGCGAATGATATCAAGCTGAGTACTACGGCGAAAACAAACAGTAACGCAGGAGCTTATCCGATCAAGGGAGACAGTAACCTATTAAATACAGCTTATCCAAATTACAGCTTTACATTCAAAGAGGGAACCTTAACAATAACTGAGGAGAATATTGAGGATCATTGGTATCATTTAGAGCTAGATGATGGAAACAACACCTTATATACAGGCGGATGGACAAATAAGGATGTCAACATCATCAGCGATCACAGTGATTATAGTAACCTATCGTTAGATCAAAGCACATGGAAGCCGAATCAAGTAACAGTCACAAAAGAAGGTGAGAATAATCAAAGCTTTTGGATGAAAAAGAAAAGCGGCGCGATCACAAAAGAGAAACAGGAAATCATCAAGATAGATAAAACGGCCCCAAAAGTAAAAGGCATCAAAGCGAAGGATACCAATAATACCCTACAAAACATTATCAACAAGCTGACAGGTGGAATATTCTTTAAGCCGGGAACAGCGTTTGAGATAACGACCGATGATTCTAAAGATAATTTAAAAGTGAGTGGGACAAAGGAAATCAGCTATAAGGTATATGAGCTGAAGAACGGAAGTGAACAGGAAATCAAGAACGGAACACTGGCTGTCACAAACGAAAAGGCAAAGATCACAATCAGTAATACGGTAGGAAGCTATAAGGTGTGTGTGATAGCGACCGATCATGCAGGTAATACAAATATTGAGAGCTGTCATGAGGTAGAACTAAAGAAAATCGATGTTGATGTAGACGGAGACGGGAAACCTGACTTTAACGATCCGGATGGGGACGGCTGTCCTGATTTAAATATTAAATGGAAGGATCCGGACACAAATCAATGGATCGTCATCAACGGAGACAGAAATAATGATGGTATTCCTGATATCAACATCGATAGTGACGGCGATGGCAAACCTGACTTGAATATTGATACAGATAATGATGGAAAACCCGATCTTAATTTAGTGATTCTCAAAAAAAGCGATTGGAAACCAACGAAGTGTGTCAAACAAGATATTGATAACGGAATCTTAGAGGAATACTGTACAGGCACAAAAGTAAAACCAAGCATCAATGTCGATACAGCTAATGACGGAATTCCAAACATTAACATTGACACTGATGGGGATATGAAAGCGGATATCAATATTTCAAAGGATGGTGCAAAACCAAATATTAATATCGTAGAGCTGACAAATTGGATACCGGACAAAAATTATACCCATCAAAAATTCAGCTACGATACGATGAAGGATATCAAGCCGTTATTAAATGTGGATACCGACAGAGACGGCCGACCCGATATTAATATCGATATCGATGGCGACGGTATTCCCGATATCAACATTGATGTAGACGGAGATGGAATCCCTGATATCAACATAGACGGTGACGGAGACGGCAAACCTGATGTTAATGTGGATACAGACGGTGATGGCAAGCCGGATGAAAATATTCATGAAATAACAGAATGGAAACCGAATAAAAATGTCGACGGAGACTTTCCGTATGATACAATGGATTTCAGCGAACCAATGAAACCCGCGGAACCCAATACTTCGGTAAAGGGCCAATACAATCCTGAAACCAGTATGGGCGGAGCCAATACCGCAGATACAACGAATTTATTCTTATATAAAGGATTATGCAGTCTCACATTCGCAATCCTATTGTATCTGATTTTTAAAAGGAAATTTTATTCGACAAAATAAAGATCACTCTGAAAACAAATAAAAAGGCGTTGCACACGCCTTTTTACATCGTTATCGAAGTAGTTTTTTCGTTTACTTCATGATTCAATTTTAAACAGCCATAGTAAAAGGCGCACGTTTTTTTAGGGGAGATGCGCCTTTTACCGTATTATAGGGATAGAATGATATACGTAAATTAGGGATAGTTTAGGGGATTCATTTACGTATACGACAAGTGTAGCTTAAGCACTTGTCGTACATAGTATAACCTATTAAAACTACGAAAAATGTCGATTTATGGAGCTTAACAAAAAAATCGTTGAAATTTATCAATTTTAGCCATGAGAAAGCAGTGCTGAAAAAAGATTTGACCTAGGTCATATCGTATGATACACTTAATAGGTTACAAATATAAATATATAGAAAGAGGTAGTAATGAGTAAATTTAATGAATTACCAATCAGTGATGAAATTATCAGAGCGGTAAGTGAAATGGGCTATGAGAAGGCAACCCCGATTCAGACTTCCGCAATACCGGCGATATTAGAAGGACATGACGTTCTCGGTTTATCAAATACAGGAACCGGAAAAACAGCGGCCTTCGGTATTCCCGCAATTGAAATGATAAATGATTATCGCAAGCATCCAAAAGTGATGATTATCTGTCCCACAAGAGAATTGGTGGAACAGGTTGCGACTGAATTAAGAAAGTTTTCAAAATATAAGGAAGGCATTAAGATAGCACCGATCTACGGCGGACAGCCGATTGATCGTCAGATACAGCTGTTAAAGCGCGGATGTGCCATTGTTGTAGGTACTCCGGGCAGAATTATGGATCATCTCAGAAGAAGAACCCTGCGTTTAACGGAATGCGATATGGTGATTCTTGATGAAGCTGATGAAATGCTGAATATGGGCTTTAAAGAGGATATTGAGGAAATCTTGAAATCATTGCCTGAGGAGAAGCATCCGCAGACAATCTTATTCTCCGCAACAATGCCTAATGAAATTATGAAAATCACAAAGAAATTTCAGGTCGATCCGGTCAAGGTACAAATCAAAAGCTCACAGCGTACCATTGATACCGTTGATCAATATTATTATGAGGTTCCGCGCGGGAAGAAGCTCAATGCGCTTCGTGTACTGCTGAATCACTACGATCCCGATCTTTGTATGATTTTCTGTAATACTAAGCGTATGGTAGATGAATTGTGCGAGGAACTGAATCATTGCGGTATTCGTTCCGTAGGCCTGCACGGTGATATGAAGCAGGCTGCGCGCGACCGTGTAATGTATCAGTTTCGTGAGCGCAAATGCTCCATTCTGATCGCAACCGATGTAGCTGCCAGAGGGATTGATGTCGATGATATTTCGCTTGTAGTGAATTTTGATATCCCGCAAGATCATGAATACTATATTCATCGTGTCGGAAGAACAGGACGTGCCGGTAAAAAGGGCAAGGCAATTACTTTATTGAGCGCAAAGCGTCAGCTGAAAGAATTGAAAGAAATCATGTACGATACAAAAACAAATATCGTGAAGCGTATGCTGCCGACAAGCGAACAGTTGGAAGCATTGAACCGCAAAAACTTTATTAATGAGGTATTGACCGCATGTAACGAAGGCATCAATGAGGATTCAATGGAAATTGCCAATGATCTTTTGGCCGAAGGAATTGCAGTTGAAAATCTTATCAGTGCATTGATTTCCATGAATTACAAGAATGAAATCATTGATATAGAGGATAAGGACGCAATTCGTCGCTACAGTGAAAGCTTTGATGCGATTCGTTTACACTTAAGCATCGGTAAAAACTGCAATATCAAGACAGGCAATGTCGTAGCCGCAATTATTGAAGAATGCGGAATCAATGCACAGGCATTGGGACGTATCGATATTCGCTCTAATTTCACCTTAGTCGATGTAGATGCCGCAAAGGTAGACATCGTATTGGAAAAAATGCAGGGTGCACAAATTCGCGGTCATCAGATCGAGGTACAGATCGATGAAGCACCGAAGCGCAAGTCAGATGCTTCCGGCTATAATAAAAAGGGCGGAAAACGCAATAAGCGTTCTAGTTCTTCCGCAAAGAAAAACAGAGGCACTAAGGATAAGAAGGATCGCCGCAGTAAAGAAAGCACTAAAACAAAACGAAAGAAATAAGCGTGAAAATGATTTATCAATTTATCTGATAGATCATTTTTTTTCATTTTATTAATTAAATTGCATCGATTCATTTTTAATTGAATAAGAATAAGGAATCGATATCGAAAGAATATCGGCAAAGTTTTTTTTCATTTATCTTTTTACATTAAAAAGCATCGCTTATTTGGGCGATGCTTCACTGTCTGCTTTATGATTTTGGCTGTCTGTACTGCTTTCACTGTCATTTTCTTGTTTCACGATAACACTTCGATGCGGATAAGGAATTTCAATACCTGCTTCATCAAAGCGCTTTTTGATTGCGATTCTGATATCGGAAAGCATCGCATAGCCCTGTGCATTATTTTCAGAGTATACGGTTGCTTTAAGCTTTAAGCCGCTGTCTGCGAAATCAACAAGTCGTATGACAACCTCAGGCTTTTTTTGTTGCTTTTCCTCTGCGGTTCTGCCGTCCAGATAATCAGGATGCTTTTTCACTTCCTCACTGATAATCTGCATCGCTTTCTCCAAGTCGCTTTCATAGCTGATTTCAAGCTCTAAGAAATTGCCCTTGTGATTATTGACTGCGGTAACATTTTCCAATACCGCCTTGTCGATTACACTGTTCGGTACGATGATTTTGGTGTTTTCAAAGGTTTTGATTACAGTATGGCGCAAAGAGATATCCTCTACGGTACCGATCAGTTCACCGTTGTTGATCTTGATTAAATCACCGATTTTAAACGGCTTGAACATCACGATCATTAATCCGTTGATAAAATTACCGGCTGCCTCTTGCGCCGCTAAACCGATGACGACCGCAATAACCCCTCCGCTTGCCAATAATGTTTTCAAGAGCGTTTGAAACGGCTGAAATAAATCTAATACAGCATAAAGGGCAATGATATAAACTGCGATCGTTTTTAAACGCAGTACGAATTTCAGGTTATCGCGTCGATAATGCTTCTGAATCATTCGCGCAAATATATGATTGATGATTCGTGCCGCTATCAGGAGTGTCAAAGCAGTGGTAATCGTAGTAAAGAGGGAGTATTTCAAAAAGTCTGTGTTACTGCCCCATGTAGTAATTGTATCTATAAATTCGTTAAAATCCAATTAAATCACTTCCTGTCTAATCAATGAATGGGTTATGATTTCAGTTTATAGATTCTGTTTCGATTTGAGCCTTCTGCTGTAACGGTGCCTTCCTCTACAAGAAATTTCAGATAGTCCCTGATTCTTGAGGCCTTCAGACCGCTGTATTCTGCCAACTCACTGGCTTTTGCCTCTGCATGATCCGTTAAATATTCAATAATTCGATCAATCTTAGCTGATTTTATCGCCGATTTTTTATCGCCGATTTTTATCGCCGATTTTTTATCGCCGATTTTTATCGCCGATTTTTTATCATCATCTTTTGTGATCGGTAATACAAGAGTAATTCTGTTTGGCTCAAAGGATTGTCGGAAATACGGTTCATTCAATCCTTGCTTCTCCCATATATAATAGATGCTTGGAATTCCGCTTCCTGCACGTTCACCGATATCGATCAAATTAAACATTTTCATTAAGGTGCTGTTGCGCGGATCTGAATAACCACCTGATTTTGCTGCATCCAATTCGATTCTGAAATCACCCGGATTGGAAAGCAAGATGCTGTCCTTGGTTTTTATAACGACTAAGCCTTGTCTGCCGTAATAATCCGCATTGATGATACAGTTGGCAAGAGCCTCACGAATTGCCATATGAACAGGCGTATCATCGATTCGCATATTACCTTCTAACTTAAAGGGAACCTTGATGTCCTGCTGCAGTTTATTATATACTCGGAAATAAAAATCATAAACATTCCCGCTCCAATCACCGGAGGAGGACTGAATGCGATCGGTCCATCGTGTGGAATTATCATAATCCTCACGATAATCAAGAAAATAATTCGGAAATTCACGGACAATATCACTTTCATATCCAAACATTAAAAGTCCTGCGGCCGTAGGGTGAATTTTACCGTCAGCTCCGATTCCTGCAGCACCTAATTTCATTAGAAACACTTCATCACTTAAGCCTTCCCAAACATGACCGGGACGAGATAATTTCATTCGTTGCCGATAACTGTTGATGCTGTCGCTGCATAAGAGGGAAGTATCCATGGTTTCTATTATCATAATATCCTGTGCCTTAACATTTGCTTCTCGATACATTTCCTTCAGTTCTTCATTGTTCACATGATAATCGCCTTCACCGTTTCTGCGATAGGTGCCGGAAACAGGATTTCCGTTTATATAAACAGGCTTATAAAATCTTTGTGCTCTCGGAACATTGATGACAACGATGCTTTTGCCGTCTGTTTCTTGGATGAAAATATCGCTGCTTGTTAAAATATTGATATTGACTTTATTTTGATTATTAATAATATTCCAAAAATCTTTTATCAGCTTTTCAGGGTCAGGCAAACCTACCGGTACCAGTGATTTATCTTCAGCTTCTGCGACACCGAGTAAAATAATACCGCCAAGTGTATTTGCGAAGGATGAGTAGGTTTCCCAGATACTGTTCGGTAGACCGCCCTGTGCTTTTTTGACTTCTATTCGATTGTTTTCCTTATAGCTCTCCAAGTTTGAAAAATCGATCATTTTCTGCATCTCCAATGTTCTTTCGTTTAGGGTATTCATAGTTTTGTTACACACGCACTGCTTTATTTTTCTAAAGCTTTTTTTTATATTATAGTTTGTTTATAAGCAGTATCTTTTCCTATGTTATCATAGCATTAATCACTTGATTTATCAATGCTGAGGATAAACTTATCTGAAAAGAAAGCAGTTATTTGCCAATATATTTTTAAATTCTCTGTGTAATTATATGCAGAATAAGTGGAATTATGTGATTGTATTGAAATGAATAAAAAAATGAATATAATAAACATGAGAAGGTGAAAAAGTGGATGTACGCAGTCAATCAATAAAAATCAGAAATTTACCTCAGGGGCATAAGTGCATTGCCTGTATCAATGCCAAACCTTATCTGTTGTTTACGATTATCGGAATCATCGGGCTGCTGTTGCTGCTGAAAGAAAAATATATGATACTCGGGATCTTGCTTTTGCTCGGTTCCTTATACAGCTTTCTGTTTATAAAGAATGAGCGGCTTGTTGAATTCTATGATGAATACTGTGTTTTTTATCGAATGAATGCCTATCGCGATGAATGCTTTCTGTTATTTTGGAATGATATTCTGGCGTGGGAAATAGAATCGGGCAGTGAATACGATACCTTGATCGTAACGCTTCGAAATCAAAAAACGATATGCTTAAAATGTGTCAGTCGTCATAAGCTGACGCGCTATTTAAAACAAAACGTGAATCATCCGCAACAGGAGAAAGCCGTAATATCGGAATCGATTTAGGCGAAGTCCTGTTTTTTACTGCGCTTTGTGCTATAATAGCGTATAAACATAAATCAATGGAGGATCGAGCTATGGAGATGAAGGAAATAAGTGAATTGCTGAAAAAGCAGTTGCAAGGAAAGTATTTGCGGTATGTGGGTATTTTAATGCTTTGCACCTTGGGCACATCAATCTTAAATATTTTATTTCCGCTGTCGGTTGTGATGAATTATACCCTGTGGTATCCGATTTACTTGCTGATTATGCTGAGTATGATCGTTGTTCGAAATACTGTTTATTTTTTATTTATCAAATGTGTACGCAATGAACGCTTTCAAACAAAGGATATTCGTTATTCCTTTCGCAAAAGTACGCTGCATATCATCAGTGCCGTATTATTTGAAATCCTGCAGCTCGGTTTACTTTTGCTTGCGCAATTCGCAGCTACGCTGATGCCGTTAGTGACGATATTCCTGACGTTATTGATCCAGGTATTGTTCAGCAGCGTATCCTTATTTATTGCATTTGCGATCTATGACGGAGTCAAGGGGGCTATGAATATTGTAAATAACTCCTTTCGCTTGATGCTTTTTAAGCTGCGGGATATCATCAACATCTGTGCACCGTTTTTGATATGGCTTTTGATCTATCAGCTGCTGAATCAATATTTGGTATCAGAGCTTTTGTTTAAAGATGCGACAACGATCATTGAGCTGTTGAAGCATGCCCTGCATTCCGGGGCAGCATCCTATGCTTACGGCTATTTGGCACTTGAAGCGGTTCATCTGTTGATCAGTTGTATGATCTTAGTGCCGATCTATACCTATTTTGCGAATCTTTATGAACGGGATTATGTGAATTTTTATCCGTTTACCTCGGTGATTCAAACCAATGTTATTGATATTGATTATCAAAAACAGAATGATCACAATGATTAGCTATACGTTGTAAGTTCTGATTTGAATCAATATTGTTCGGTATAAAGAAATATGTCCTTTTCTCACAGGAAAAGGCTTTCTTTATATACAGAAGGAAAAGGGCTGTGTATTTATAAATGAATAAGGCAATATCCTTGCTGTAAAATCAGCTCTTTTATATAACTTATACTTATTAATCATGAATTGTTGTATTAATATATTGAAAATTAATTATAAAAGAGTTATGATATATGGCGTACGAGAAAAGAGGAGACAGCTATGATCGATTACCGCTTATTAACCTTTATGGATTTGCATGAAACAATGAACTACACAAAGACAGCTCAGAATCTGCATATCACTCAGCCTGCCGTAACGCAGCACATCAAATACTTAGAACGCAAATACAAGGTACGTTTATTTCATTATGAGCGTAAGCATTTGGAATTGACGAAGGAAGGAGAATACCTGTATCGTTATGCCCTCAGTATTTTATCCAATACGGAGCAGCTGCTTCAAGAGCTTCAACAGCTTTCCGATCCGAAGGAGAAAATACAGATGGGCGCAACCTTGACGATCGGTGAATATCTGCTTCCTGAAATGCTGATTAAGCTTTACGAGCGAAACAATGAGCTTGATTTACAGCTGACACTTGAAAATACCGAAATGCTTGTCAAGGATGTAAGAGACGGAAAGCTGGAATTTGCGCTTGTGGAAGGCTTGTTCAATAAAGAGGAATTTCATACATCATTATTGAAAAAAGAGGGAATGATTTTGATTTTGCCGCCGGATCATCCGCTTGTGCATCAAAAAACGCTTACGATCGAGGATTTATTAAAGGAGCGGCTTTTTGTCAGAGAGCCGGGATGCGGTACAAGAGAAATCTTTATGCAAGCACTGGAACAAAATAATTTATCCTTGGATAATTTTGCGAAATGTACACAAATTTCACATATCAATATGATTAAGGAAATGGTACAGGGCGGAACCGGTATCTCCTTCCTGTATGAAAGCGCGGTACGTAAAGAATTAGAGGAAAAACGCTTAGCGACACGCAAGGTAAAGAACTTCTCCTTGATGCGTGAATTTAATATGATATCGATGAAAAATTCGATTTATCGCGAACAGATTGATTCCTATTACAGCTTCTTTAAGGAGTGCTTAAGCAATCGCTGATAAAGAAAGAGTGGGCCGAGTTTGTATAGGCGTATCCACTCTTTTTTTGTGTTTTTTGGATTTTTTTATCAAAATGTATTCGCTTTTTGGTCATATGCCTCATATACTAGAATGTCTTTACACTCAGTGATTGAGATATAACAGGAAGAGGAGGATACAAATGAACAAACACTTGTTGAAAGCGTTATGGGCATGGTCACACCCGTCATTGATTCAAACAGTGAATCAAAGCAGGGAGGATGAACATGCGATGGCTTTAGACATTCGTTTGCTGGATCAGGATGAAAACGGCAATAGAACTTCGGCATGTGATACCAGATATGTAAGGATATCTGATTCATCCGGAGGTGATGTCGTATATCCTCTTTGTTTACAAAACGGAGAGGCATATTTACGACTGGAGGATTGTAAAGGAGTTCAATATACGCTTGTGCAGTGTGATGAAAACGGGAATCAACTGATGAACGGTGATTGCATGGCGATTACCTATATGGTAAACGGTGCGCTCCAACAAAATGATTATGCGCGAATCGATTGTGAATGCGGTGCTTGTCAACAGATTGAAATCATCAATTTGCCGAAGCAGCCGCTGACACTTCATATTGCGAAGGTTCTGGAAAATGAATTCCGTGAGCCGTTGGATTTCAGCTGTGATATGTGCTTCCATATTCGGATTTCAGGCTGCGGCTGTGTCAGAAACGTAAAGCTGAATATGGAAAATCAATTTCATGCGGTGCTCGAGGATTTACATGCCGGCATGTATGAAATCACAGAGGAGCCGCAGGAGGGCTATCGCAGCTCTATGCGTTTGGACGATGAAGCGCTGTGCTCGCAAACAGTCTTTTTAAGCTGCGGTACACATAACCTTGAGGTAATCAATCAACAGTTTACCGGCAGTATTTTAACGATTGATAAATTTATTCGCTGTGAAAACGGTGAGCTGATCAAGCCGCATCGTGATGCGGTATTCCGCATTCAGGTCATTTCCGATCGCTATGAGGAATGCTTCGTTTTAAATCATGAGAATGATTTTACGTTAGAGCTGTGTAATCTGCCGCAGGGTTGTTACGATATTAAGGAGCTCAATCCATGCGGCTGTGAGGTAAGCTATATGGTAAATGAATGCAAGGAAAGCAGCTATGCGAATGTGGAAATCGGACGCTGTACAAAAGCATCGGTTATGATTATCAATCGCGTGCTTGAACCGATTCAGGAAAGTCCGCTGCGTATTTGTAAGTACGTAAGAGGAAACGACGGCTGTTTAAGTAAGCCTGATGCAAAGGAAAACTTTAAGGTGATGGTAAGCGGCTGCGGTGTATGCGAAATCTTTAATCTGAACATTCACAATAACTTCTGTGTGGATATTGAGCATATCTGTTGCGGCGCATATGAGATCAAGGAGCTTGATCATCACGGCTATGTGGCAAGCTATATCGTCAATGACGGCTGTGAAACGACAAGTGCCGAGCTGTGGATTCACGAAAATTGTACCAACTGTGTATCCATTATCAACGAAGCTCGCAATCAAGGAAAGATAACCATCAGTAAGGTCATTCGCCAAAGTGACGGAACTCTTGTGAAGCCGGAAAAAAGTGCACGCTTTGTCGTAACGCTGCGCTCGGTATTCGGCCGTGAATCTTATGTATTAGATCATGAAAATGATTTCTGTGTGCATATTCAGCATTTGAAGGAAGGCAGCTATGAGGTGAAGGAGCGTTGTACAAGCGGCTATGAAACAACTTATATGATCAACGGCAACAATGAGTCTAAAAAGGCACGCTTTGTCGTTACGAATGAAACCTGCAGCGACATTAAGGTAATCAACAGCGTAAAGAAAGAAATCTGCGGGGATTTACGCATTTGTAAATATATTGCGAACGCCTACGGTGATTATGTGAAGCCGGCCGCAGACGAGGAATTCATCGTTCGTGTGGAAGGACCGCATTTTGATGAGTGCTATACGCTTCGTGCCGCCAACAGCTGGTGTATCATCCTTGAGGGCTTAAAAAAGGGTGTTTATCGCATCAGTGAGCAGTCTCAGCTAAATTATGATACGCGCTATTATGTGAATGATTGTGAAGTATGTGAGGCATTGGTGAAGCTGGATCATCATAATCAGGCGGTGACGATTGTCAATACACGGAAAAGCTTCGGCAATATCAAGCTGAATATTCAGGTACAGGATTGTGACGGGAAGCTGCGTAAGCCGAGTCAAAGTGAATTCTTTGAGGTCATCTTAGAAACCTGTGAGGGCTCTAAAGAGCTGCGCTTCGATGAATGCAACAACTTCGGCATGGTGCTTGAGGATCTGCCGTTCGGCAAGGCACGAATTACGCAAAAGGACAATTACGGCTATCGCGTCATTTACGATGTGAACGGTAAAGAGGAAAACCATGCGGCAGTGATGATGGAGGGCTGCAGTGCTAATATCACGATCATCAATCAAATGATGGACTGCAGCGGTATCTTACGTGTCAGAAAGCTGGTTCGCACCTTAGGCGGACGATTGATTACACCGTGTGATGAGGACTGTTATGAATTCAGCTTGAAATCACGCTGTCTGGATCGTCAGTACACTTTAAATGAAAAAAATCATTTCTGTGTGCTGTTTGATGACTTGGAGCAGGGTGAATATGAGCTGAAGGAAGCTTATGTGCACGGTATGAAAACCGAATATCGCATCAACGGCAAGAGCTGTGATAAGGCATGCTTCCGCTTGGAAAGAGAGGATATTACAGTCGATATCATTAACACGGTATTACCGCTTCCTAAGCTGACGGTGCAAAAGCGAATTCGTAAGCATGGTGAGCTGATCAAACCACAACCGCAGGAGGTCTATCATTTCCGCCTGATCGGCAGAGGTGTGAATGAAACATATTGTCTGAATAAAGAAAACGATTGGTGCGTTACCATTGAGGATTTATGTTCCAGACATTATGAGATCAGAGAGCTGAATACAAGCGGTAATGTCTGCTACAAGATCAATGGGGAATTATCCGATCAAGGCCGCTTCCTGTTTGATGATTGTGATGTCGAGGCTGTGATCATCAATGATGCAGGCTGTGATGCGCTTGTACGCGTTGCGAAAATGATGGTTACGGTTGACGGTGAGGTTCAAAAGCCATGCCGCGGCGATCATTTTGAAATCGTGTTGGAGAGTGACTGCAGCAAGCATTGCTTCACGCTTGATGAGCGAAATGATTGGTGCGTTGAGGTAGAGGGACTGCCTGAGGGCGTTTATACCGTCGGCGAGCACGGCTTTGATAATTATGATGTGATGATTAACGGCTGCAAGGGGTTGGATCGTGAATTTCTGTTGAAGGATGACGATGTGGATATCATGCTGTATAATCAGCTCGGTTGTGAAAATGCACTGATTATTCAGGCAAATCAGTTGCTTCAGGAACAAAATCAACTGCCTGATGACGATGCGCTCTATCATGTGCATGTGGCACATGAGGGTGTATGTGATGATTTTGTCTTAAACAAGGAAAATGATTGGTGCATCAAGCTATGCGATATCGTTTTGGGAGAATATCATATTTATGCCGATGAAGCTGTGCTGTATGAAACGTGCGGCGAATGGTTTGAGAACGGCATCTGCATTGAGATGGGCTGCGGTGCCATTACCGTAAATTTGGTAGAACAGAAAAAGCCGCATCGTGATATAACAATTACCAAGCGCATCTGTGATAAGGAAGGACATGAGCGACTTCCCGAGGATGATGATGTGTTTGAAATTCTGTTGTTGTCGCATGTTGAGGAATGCTTTACCTTGAATAAGGCAAATCATTGGACGATTACCCTCAGTGATTACCCGTGCGGCTGTTATGAGGTAACGGAAAACGGCGGTAACGCGGTGCGCTATCGCATCAATGACGGCAAACCGAGTGATCGAGGCGTGTTTACGCTTGAAAATGAACCGGTGAGCGTAACGGTTTTAAACGCCTGTGATGATATCCCGGACGATGCGATCGGCGGCAATGTATTGATTCATGCGCTTGTGAAAAACTGTGACGGTCTGTTGGAAACAGCGGCGGCAGGCGATCGCTTTGAGGTAATGCTGGACGGCAGACATGTTCAAGAGGATATGATATTAAGTGAGCGCGGCGGTTTTCAAAGACGCTTCTATGAGCTGCCTAAGGGAACGTATACGATCACGCAAAAACAGCAGGACCCGTATACGCATGTGATGTATCGCATCAACGGTACGGAAACGGCAAACGGTACGTTTACACTGGCAGATGATGAGATACAGGTTGATCTAATCAATTATAAAAACTGTGCAAAGGGCAGCATTCATGTCAGAAAATATATCAAGGAGGAATCCTGCGGCTGTCTGAAGCGACCGTCTGCTCAAGAAAGCTATGATATCACTTTACAGGGTGAGGGCCGCAAGGAAACAGTAGTGCTGAATGAGGCCAATGCGTACAGCTATACCTTTGCCGATTTACAGGCAGGCACCTACACGATTGAGGAAGCAGGCAATCAGGCAACCTATATCGTCAACGGCGGTAAGGAACAAAATGAGGCAATCATTGCGGTATCCGGTCAGGATAGTAATGTAAAGGTCATCAATCAAGGGCATGGGGACAGCTACGGCAGCATTGAGCTGTGTAAATATGTACGTGATGAATACGGAAAGGACCACAGTCCCGATCCGAAGCATAACTATTGGATTACGGTGAGGGGCAATCAAGAGGAGCAGCATATATTGCTTCATGAGGCAAATCATTTCTATGCGCAGCTGACGCATTTACCGGCAGGCGTTTATGAGGTCATCGAGGAAGAAGGAAACGATGTCCTATACAGTGTAAACGGCGGCAGAGAAACCGGCAGTGCGAAGGTCAACGTACAGGCAAATCATAACAGTGTCGATATCATCAATAAAACAACGATATCAGGCAGTCTTACGCTGAGCAAAATGATTCAACAAAGCGACGGAACGCTGCAGACTCCAAGTGAGGGAGCCTATCGAATTCATGTATCGGCTCCTGGCTATAATAAGGTGATTACTCTTGATGACAGCAATCATTACAGCGCCGTATTGGTGAATTTGAAACAGGGGCTGTATGTTGTAGACGAGCTGGATCATGAGGGTGTTACCTATACAGTCGATCACGGAACACCGGTCGATCGTGCCGTAGTAAATGTGAAGACGGTACATGATGTAGTGATTATCAATCCCGGTAGTTCACAGGCTGTCGGTTCCATCATTTTAACCAAATATGTACGCGGAAATGACAATCAGCTTATGACACCGCCTAATGATGCAGCTTATGAATTTCACATCAGCGCAAATAATTTTCATCAGCGAATAGTGCTGAATCGTTCCAATCGCTGGATGGCAACGCTTGATGAGCTGAAGAGCGGTGATTATACGATAAGCGAAAGCGGTAATCATCAGGTCAGCTATAAAATCAATGACGGTGAGGAACAGTCGAATGCAGTCATTGCCGTGCATAATAATCAAAATCACGTATCCGCAATCAATGAAAATGAAATGAACGGCGGTCAAATTACGATTTCTAAATTTATTCGTGATGAAAATCAACAGCTGATAAAGCCAAGCGGTGCGTATCAGGTACAGGTTCATGTATCCAAGCCGGGCTATAA
Source organism: uncultured Erysipelotrichaceae bacterium (assembly GCA_947649125.1). Taxonomy (GTDB): domain Bacteria; phylum Bacillota_I; class Bacilli_A; order Erysipelotrichales; family Erysipelotrichaceae; genus C-19. The sequence continues at coordinate 15,707 of CANSQL010000023.1, forward strand.
TGAGGTTTTCACCTTAAATAAGGAGAATCAATGGGAAACAGTGCTCAACGATTTAGCCGCAGGTGATTATGTATTAAGTGAGGTAGATGCGCAAGATGACGTTACATGGCAGATTGACGGCGGTTATGAGGTTCGCTACGGTGTTGTCAGTGTCAATCATGATGCTCATCATGCGGTGATGATCAATCAACAGCTGTTTCCCTCAAATAATATTCTGCGCTTTCAAAAGCTGATGCGAAGCGATGACGGTCAGCTTACCAAACCGAAGCCGGAACAGCGCTTTACCGTTTCTATAAAAGGTGCGCATGAACAAACGGTATTATTGACTGCCCTCAATAATTGGACAGCGGAGTTAAAGAATCTGCCGGACGGTGCCTATGAGCTGAAGGAGGTCAGTGAAGGGTATCAGGTTTCCTATCAGATCAATGAACAGGAGGAGAACTTGAATGCCAGATTTATCCTTCAAAACAGCGAGGTAAATATCAATATTATCAACAGCTCACGCTCAATGAACGGACGTCTGGAAATCGCCGCTTATGTAAAAAACGGCAACGGCGCAATTTTAACACCGGCTGCGGGTGACAGCTTTACGATCAATGTCGGAAGTAATGAATTAAATCGTGTTTATGTCTTAAATGAAGCGAATGATTTCCGCTTAAGAATCAATGATCTGCCTGATAATATGTATCAGATCAGACAGATTGCGCCGACCGATCCGCTTGTGACCTATCGTGTAAACAACAATGAGGAAACGTATGAAGCAAATGTGGCGGTACGGGCAAACACAAGCAATACGGTTGTGATCATCAATGCGCATGAGGATAATCAAAATGTGGTCGATGTATCGAAATATATGCTGGATGAACAGGGGAATTTCGCGAAGCCTGCTGCTAATCAAGTTTTCCGCTTCCTGTTGTCGGGGAATAATGTGCATCAATTCTATACGTTAAGCAATGATAATGATTGGCATGTGAGAATTGATACGCTGAGCAGCGGAGAATATGAAATCAGCGAACAGACCGGCGGTAATTATGAGGTGAAGTATCGAGTGAACGATGCGCCGCTTTCAAGAAATGCAATATTGGGTGTAACAAACGGCAGTGAGAATCGGGTTGAAATTGTCAATATCGAGCCTACGCAAATCGACGGCAAGATCGTGCTTGAAAAGAAGCTCAGAGATGAAAACGGCAATTTAGTCATACCGGGCAACGGTGAAGGCTTTATGATTCGCGTGTGGAATCCGACCAGCGGTTACGATGAAATCTTTACTTTGGATCAGCTGAACGGTTATTCACTTGTGATCAGCAGTCTGACGCGCGGCACGTATCAGATCGAGGAAGTAGATACTGCAGATTACGGGGTAACCTATCAGGTCAACGGCGGTGCAGAGGCTGCTTCGGCAAGTGTTGTCGTAAATGATTCCAAGGAGAATCAAGTACTGATTATCAATACGCGTGTTTCACTGTTCTATCGTGTTGACAATGCGGATGATCTTAGAATCGTGATTGAATAATTGAGGGATAGGGAAGGTAAAATATAAATGAAAATGCACTCGTTGAACGGGTGCATTTTTAGCTTTGATCGGTGTGAGGCTTTTGAAAAGAATATCCTGCATATAAAATCAATTTTTAATTTCAGTTGAGTGGGAATAAATAGGTAAGTCGATAAATAGAGCGTATTTTGAATATTAAAAAGAAAATGACCTTAAATTGACCTTAAAAAGTCAAAGAAAGAATCGCCTAAGATGGCGATTCAAGTTGTACTTAATTTGTATTCATTCGCATTCTATTAAAGTAATTTATTATTTTTAATGATTATTAGATTCATTTACAAATCTGCGGATTTCATTTTCAAGTTGTTCTTTATTTGGTAAATATAATTGATATCTACTTACGAATAATTGATTAGAAATATTTTGAGTAGCGTATTGTACCATTAGTTTATCTTGATATGCACCAAGTACAATACCGATTGGTTCGTTATCTCCTTCTGTATTCATTTCCTCACGATAATAGTTTAAATATAAATTCATTTGTCCAATATCTTCATGTTGAACTTCACCTTTTTTTAGGTCAATAAGAACGAAACATTTTAGAATACGATGATAGAAGACTAAATCAACTTTATAAATTCTTCCGCCAATATTGATGCGTTGTTGTCGTCCGACATAAGTAAACCCTTTGCCCAATTCTAATAGAAATTGGCTAAGATTATTGATAAGTGCTTCCTCTAAATCGCCTTCGGTATAAACAGGTAATTCAGGAAGACCGACAAATTCAAAAATATAAGGATCCTTTACAACATCTTCAGCTTTTTCAATTATTTGTCCTTCTTTTGATAGTGAAAGTACCTCTTGTTTACTTTTGCTTAATGATAACCTATGAAATAGCATACTATTCATTTGTCTTTTTAATTCTCTGACACCCCAGCGTTCGTTTTCGCATTCTTGTAGATAAAATGAACGTTCTTGTTCGTTTTCTATTTTTAAAAGTTCTACATAATGGCTCCAACTTAATTTGTGCGACAGTGTCGCACAAATTGGATATGTTAAATATAGACTTCTCATACGATTTATATTGCTTCTGCTAAAGCCTTTGCCAAACTTTAGGGAAAGATCGGTTGATAGTTTGCTTAGCGTTTCAGAACCGTAAGTAGCTTTTTGATATCCGGATTGTTCGTACTCGACAATAAATTTACCAATATTCCAATAAGTTAAAACAATGCTTCTATTGATAGATGCTACAGCATCTTCACGCCCCTGTTGTAAAGTTAAACTAATATTATTGATTAATTGTTCATAATCTTTGTTTTTTTCTTCTGATGTTTGGATAACCACTTTTCCACCTCCTATAGTATATGTATTATTTATGTTAATGATATTTTTATAGAATTATTTTTTGTTCAACCATTCTTTTCTTGGTAATGGATTTGTATAATTTTTAGAATGTTCCGGATACTTTAACATCCAATCAATGAATTGATCCTTTGTAATATTCCCTTTTTGAAACTCTTCATATTCATCGCACCATAGTTAGTAGAATTATCCGGATTATCTAATGCATATTCATTTACATTTAAAATATTTGACAATCCTTCCACAATATCTTTTCGTGGCTTTTTTAGTATCTGATTCATATTGTGATATTCTTATGTCTGCTTGTCTTTCTGTAATATGTAATTTAACTCCTACTTCCTTCCTAGTCATTTTTCTATGATTACGAATACATTTAATCGTTGTCCGAATGACATAACAATACCTCCTTTTAACATATTATAGCATGTAAATAAGCAAAGTAAAGAATGTACTAAACTAAACAGATTAAAAAATTATCTAAAAAGGTAAAGTAAGTATTGTATTAATCTATAAAGATTAGTATTGTACTAATCCGAAATGATTAAGTTGGAGGTGATCAACATGAGTAGTACAAGTTTGTTTATCAAGGCATCCGAGATATCCATTTACTCCTTGATACTATCGGATGATGTTAAAGGACGCACAAGCGTCCTTTAAGTTTTAAGCAGTATTCTCTGCACTGAGGCAGGTTTAAGGTCTTTGCCCCGATCTCTGGCATGAGTTTACAGTCTCCATGCCGACTGTTTCTGTAAGCAGAATATCATTGAAAAGGGTATTTGTCAACAGCTTGGTATTGTTTCGATGATTAAAAAAAATATAGTTCACTGCCGTTATTATATGCAGTTTTCAGAAACAAATCACGATATGTTATTCAGAAATAGTTTTGCTTATCATGAAAGGTTTTCATTATTAAAAAGCACATACAGGAATATTCCCATAAAGATAACGAAGCTGACCTCAATCATTGCCGAAACACAGCCCGTTAATAAAAACACCAAACACAATAGTGAAATGAATGAAATATAGGTACTCAGCATTTTTTTAACAATTGAGCTTGTGCAGGACAGCTGACAAAGCAGATATAAAAACAGAATGATATAAGTAACGGTTGCGCTCATTGCCGCTCTGACATGAAGCTTGGAAAGCATACCTGCTTGATTATCATAGGGTATTAAAATACTGATTACCATAAGCAGACAGCTCGCTGTTAAAAGATAGCGACAGCTTTTTTTATGTGTATGCAGTTCTTCGATCAAGCGATATCCGGTACACCAAAAATAATAAGCACAGGTGCTTGCCCAAAGGATTACAAAGGGCAGTTTTTTGTTTGCATATGCAATATGAGTAATGTTTTCATTGATCGGATCACAGAGAAACAGTGCACTGATATTGATGATCGGCAGAATCAGAAAAGCCCAAAGCCATTGGGTTCGTTTCATAAAAGAATAATGAAGCTTCATAATGCCACCGCCTTATTCAATGCTTTATTCAATATTATAGCATGAATCTTTGCTTGATAATGGTATTGTGTGAAATTATGTGAAATGATGAATATTTTGGGATTTTCCTTCATTGCTATGGATAAGTAAAATAGAGCAGCTATTAAGAAATTTTTGCTGCTTAGTAATCAGGAGGAAATTATGAAAGCAGTGAAGCAATTTGAAGTATTGGAGGAAGGGTGCTGTAAGCTGACGCTCAGTGCTAAAAAAGAATATGATCCGTATATGCTGTCATTGATCGAAAAAGAAACAAGTGCACTTTTGTGCCGCAGCAAGGGAGCGAGCACCACAATCTTTTATTACGATAATTGTGAGCATCTTCCTTTATTGACCTTATTAAATAAGTATGAGTTTACGGAAAAGGAAGCCTGTGCCTGTTTGGAGCGCTTATTTGAGGAGTCGGATCGGCTTGCGAATGAATATCCGCTGCTGCTTCGCTTTGACAGTATCTATTATGATCCGCTGAAGCAAAGCTTTGCCTTTATATTGTTACCGATTCATGAGCGTGTGCTTGAGCATGATTGGAACGGCTTACTGGCGGAAATAATTGCACATATCAATGTAAGAAAGGCAGCGTTTTACGGTTTTTTATGCAGTATGCAGAAGCAGGAGTATATTACGGCTTCACAGATCGCTGAGCAATGTCGTGTGTGGCAGCTGCAGCATACACCGTGGCGGGAGCTGTCGCGGTGGTTAGTGCGAGTTCGAAATCAGCGAGCACGTAAAAAACAAAATGAACAGCATCTGCAGGAGGAGCTGATTCGATTGCGCTTTGTACATCGATCTTCCAATCATGAGGTGCATTTCAGCAGTAAAAGTCAACGGACGACTTCGGATACGGTGGTGCTGTTTCCTGACAGCGGAAGCTGTTTAAGTGATTTAAAGGGCAATCGTTATCCGCTGCAAAATGAAATGCATATCGGCAGAAATCAGAAAAACGATATTGTGATCGATCATGCGACAGTGTCCTCATATCATGCCGTAATCAAACAGACGGCAGAGGGGATGAAACTGATTGATTTGGGTTCCAGTAACGGTACTAAGCTGAATAATAAAAAGCTGAAAAAGCAGCAGGAGATCGTTTTAAAAAACGGCGATACGATTTTATTCGCAGACAGCTGTTGGCGCTTTGAGGAGGAAACATGATGAAATATTCCTATTACAGTGATAAGGGAAATCATAAAAAACGCAATGAGGATGCCTTTGAGCTGCATATTGCGACATCCGCGAATCGAATGCGGGGAATGATTGCGGTGTGTGACGGAGTCAGCACTTCGGATGATGGATTATATGCTTCTCGTTTTGTGATATCGAAGCTGCATGAGCTTTTTGAAAGGTGGAAGGAGTATTCACTCGATTGGCGCCATGAGGTAAATAAAATCCATGAGGAGCTGTATGAGCAGGGAAAGTGTTCACATAAGCGCTTCGGAACCACGCTGTCATTGTTTTGTTTTGAAGATGACAGTTACCATATTCTGCAGGTCGGTGACAGTCGAATTTACCTGTATCAGGATACACTTCGGCAGTTGTCCGTAGATCAAACATTGGCGCAACAGAAATACAACAATCAGACGATTTCATTGGAACAGCTTTATGAGTCCGATGAGCGCCATATATTGACGCAGTGCATCGGCATCACAAAGCGATTGAGCATTGTTGAGGACAGCGGAACATGGGATAAGCATGATGGTGTGCTTGTTTGCAGCGACGGTATCAGCAATCAATTAAGCATAAGCATGCTGAATGAGCATATGCGATTGTTTCTGAGTGAGGGCAGCGATGAGGCACGGCAGCTTGGTGAGGAAGCACTCGCATTGGGCGAGCATGATAATCTCACGGCGATTTTATTCAGCAGAGGCGACAGCGTATGAAAACGCAAAATCGTTATCGCAAACTCGAGCTTTTAGGAAGCGGCGGTATGGGCGAGGTATGGCTCGTACATGACGAACAGCTCGGCTGTTACTGGGCAATGAAGCTGTTAAAGGCAGACAGTGACAAAGACTGCAGAAATGCTTTTGAGCAGGAAATTGCCGTATTGACCGCTCTCAGGCATCCTGCGATACCGCGTATTGTCGAGCGTATTCGATATGAGGGACAAGACGGTGTCATTATGGATTTGGTGGAAGGAATCGCATTGAGTGAATATAAGGAAATGAGTGAGGAAGCACAGCTTTTGGATTGGGCGAAGCAGCTGTTAGATATTTTAAAGCATATCCATGCGCAACAGATTCTGTATTTGGATTTAAAGCCGGATAATATTATGCTGGATCGAAGCGGTCGGCTGCATTTGATTGATTTCGGCATTGCCTGCTTTAAAGAGGAACGAAACGAAAACCATCAGCGCTTCGGTACGATCGGATATTCCCCCAAGGAGCAATTTGAGAGTACAAAACTGGATGAGCGCTGTGATATCTATGCCTTCGGTAAAACGATGCTGTCATTGGCTACCGGCTGCAGCGCAGATCAGTTAAGCAATCTCAGTGCCGCAGATACCTCATTATCGCAGGGCTTTCGCTTATTGTTAGAGGCGTGTATTAAGGAAGAACGTTCGCTTCGTTATGATGATGTCGACAGCATTTGCCGTGATATCGATAAGCTGCATCGGCTTCATAATGAAATCCATATCCGCAAAATAATCAGAAAAAGAGTCCGCTGTGCTTTATATGTGCTTGGCAGTACGTGTTATTTAGGGGCAATACTTTGTATGCTTGCCGATAATCATTTGCGCCTTCAGCGATATGATGCGGCAATGCGCAATCAAGATTATGCGCTCGCAATCGCCCAGGGAACGGCAAATGATGAACCGTATCAGCGTTTATATGAAATTGCCTATAATGAGCAGCTTATCCAAGCCAAAAAGGAAGGCTCGTTAATCAATGCGATGGCACAGGCGAGAGGCTACAGCATTCAAAGGATGAAGGAATATCAGCTTGATTTGTCCATCTGTTCCGATGCGTTTTTGGCACGCATGATTCAGGATGCGCTGATGAGCGGTGATGCTTCCTTATATGAATATGCCGCACTTGCCTGTGAACAACTGCAGGATCGTACAAGCTATGAGCTGCTTTATCAGCTGTGTATGAATACGGTGGAACAAAAGCCGTTTTCAAAGACAGAACAGGTAATACAAAACTGGCTTTCTCAAGCACAGAATCAGAAAAGCTTTATGGAATGGGGCTTCCTTTATGCGCAGCTTTATGAGCTTCACACTTTAGAGCTGAATGATGAGGGCTATCTTCATTGGCAAAGCTTGATGGAGCGCTTGGATGAACAAAGACTGCGGCAAGAGGTAGATTGGCTCAATGAGGATATGACGCGTTTGTTGTATCTCATGAAGGCAGACAGCTATTATCAATACGGCCGCTACTTGAAAACAAGAGGCGGTGAGCTGAAGCCCTGTTATGACAAGCTGTTTGCGGTCAATGAGGCAATGAAGGAAGCGGGCTATCAGGAGACACAGGTGCTGTCACAGTGCGGAAATGCGTGTCTTGATCTGTTTTCGCAAGGAGGGAACAATATGCAGCTTCAATGGTTAAAAAAATCTAAGCAATATTTTGAGTCAGCTCTGAAAATCAGAGGCGATGATATACCGGCCGCAAAGGGGTTACAGGATTGTGAGCGGTTAATGAGCTATTGGGGGCGAATATGAATTTATTAAAATCAACGGCATTGTTTTTGTGGATGCTGGGAAGCAGTGCATGGCTGTGTGTATGTTATCTGCAGATGCAGAGGCATAAAAAACACAAAAAAAAGCCGAAAACAAAACGCATCGAGACGTGTTCCGATACAAATGATAAAACACAGCTTTTAGATGAATGGGAGGACCGAATATGGGAATATACAAGCATCGACGATTTATGATCGCAGTATGTCTGTTGAGTATCTGCATGCTGCCGCTGTTAAGCGCATGTGCAACGGCATTTCAAAGAATCGATACACAGATCAATCACATTGTGCTGTTGAATGACAATGGTGAAACAGTCGGCACAATCAATGAAACAGGGAATTATACGATAAGTGTTGCGCCCGGTCAGGGCGAGCCTGAAATTTATTATCGCTATGAGGATCAATCAGAGCAGTTGGAAGGTACATGGGACGAAGAACATAATCAGTGGCTGGCAGATGCAAGCTTTTCCGAGCGAAGTTATCAAATCATCGTTAAATGGTTCGATGAGGGGCAGTTGATCGATGAATGGGAATCAAGCGTTTATCAATTCGTTGATACGGAATCATTGCTGCATCAGGAGCGTCAGGAAGATCAATCCTTATATTTACAGCTTACAGAGGAACAAAGCTTGGATATCAGCGTAGAAATGAAAGAGATTGATCGCGGTGAAATACATTCTGTTGATAAGGAAACATTGTATCAAGGCTATTTGCTTGAACAGGAGGGCGAATGGGAGCTTACTGTATGTATCACAAATGATACAGGCGAAACTTTAACAAAAAAACAAGCGGAAACTATTGTGATCGACCGTACAAGTCCACAACTTTCTCTATCAGCTTTGAATCAGGATATCACTGTAGACACACTGCCTTTTCAGGCACAGCCGCTTACCGTTGTATTAACGGCATCGGATCCGCATATCAATGAAGCATCTTTACTTGTGAAGGTCAACGACTTACCTTATGAGGTTACATGGAACAATGAAAATGATACCTTACAGACAACGCTTACATTGGTGAAGGACGGTACCTATAGGATTGAACTGTATGCGAAGGACAGTCTTCAAAACGAAGCGAATATTATCAGTACTCCGATTGTGATCGATCAAAGCGATCCGAAGATTCATCTGTATTTGGATGATAAGGAAATCACGGCTTTGCCTGAATATATTAATCATGATGCAGTCTTAAAATGTGTCGTTGAGGATAATAATTTTGATTATGAAAACAGCTTTTTGATTGACGGAGAAAAGTACTATGACAGTTGGAAACAGAATGAAAACTTATGGAGCTTGGAAATCTTACTTTCAGAGGGGGCGCATGAGATATCTATCGAAGCCTTTGATCTGCTTCAGCATCATTCTGTTCGTAATGAGCATACCGTTATTGACAGTATCAAGCCGATTGTCTTTATTACCTATGAAGCCTTAAGCAGCTATCAAAAGGATATGACGATAAGCTTTACAATAAAGGATGAAAATATAAAGGCTGATGCTTCTATGCTTCAAATTCTTTATAACGATGAATTGCTTCAAGCACCGATCAAATGGGAAGAAAGTACAGAGGGTATCGAAGGCAGTATTCAAATATCGGCAGAGGGAAGCTATCGGCTTTCGTTTCAGCTCTCTGATTTAGCCGGAAATGCTGCCGTTTACAGCTATGAGAATAAACAAAGTGATTCCTTTACTCATGCGTTTTTATTGGATAAAACCGCACCTGTTGTTGATGCAGTATTATCACAGCCGAATATGACAGCGAATAATCAAACGCTTCATATAACCGTACAGGATGATTATTTGACAAAAGACAGTATTCAGCTCAATGTCACAAAGGATGACAAAAAATATTCGCTTGCGGATGCTTGGCAAAGCTCGCAGGGGGCAATGAGCGGCAGCTATGAATTCACACAGGAAGGAAGCTATACGCTTACGGTTCAAGCAGTCGATCGCGCAGGAAATAAAAGCACTGTAAAGAGCCTTGAATTTATTATCGATAAGCAGGCACCTTTGATCTCAATCAAGCGCTCTTCGCAAATGTATTATGCGAAACCGACAGATGTGACGATTGAAGTAAGTGATGCTTATTTGGCACAATATGAAATTAAGGTGCTGCAGGATCATAAAGAGCTTACTTCCTATAACGGTGAAGCTGATGTAAATCAAAAGATTACGGTCGATCAAGACGGTGAATATGAAATCCTTGTATTCGGCCGTGATTCAGCAGGAAATAAAAGAGAACAGCGTGATTATTTTATTGTCGATCAAACCGCACCTAAGCTGATTGCCGAATTTAATGAACTCCCGGCTTTAAGCAAGGATCGATTTATCACCAATCAAAATGTCGTATTACATATGCAGTGTGAGGATCGCTATTTAAAGGATGCCAAAATTGAAATCACAAAAAACGGTAAGCCGCTTCCCGTTGACTTTCAAGATCATACATTGAGCTATGAATTCAAAGCCGAAAAGAATCGTGAGGATACCTATCAAATTCATGTGTATTTAAGCGATGAGGCAGGCAATCATTATGAGGCAAGCTATGAGCTGATCATGGATACCTATATTCCGCCGCTGCGCTTTTCTGATGATCCGTTTCAAGGCAAAGCACGAAATATTTCATGGACACCGCATTTAATACTGGAAAATGAAGCATTTCAAATCAGTGATGTCATCTTGTATCGCAATCAGCAAATGGTTCCTTCCTATCGCTGGGGCGAGGCAATCGGTGAGGACGGACATTATGTGCTTAGCATCCGTATTCGTGATGAAGCGATGAATGAAGCAGCCTTGATTCCGCCGTTTACCTTTACGATTGACAAGACACCGCCGGTAATTGAAATATTAGAGGAACAGCGAAAGGCAGAATTATTGAATCAAAATGTTTCTGTCGATACAGTGCTGCGCCTTTATATCAGCGACAGCTTAAGTGAAAAAATTCAGATTCATTCTTTGATGCTTGGGGATGAACCGCTCTCTTATGACAGTCGAAAACAGGATGAAAACGGTGCATGGTATTATCCGATCAGCTTTTCCAAAGCCGGTGATATACCGCTGTTTATCGATGTAAGTGATGAAGCAGGAAATCATGCCAAACAGTTGATAACCTATCATGTATTGCCGCATTTAAGTAAGGAACAGGTAAAGACGGTTGAGAAAAAGAGCACAGTGAGCGGTGTTGAATCAAAACCGAATGATTATCGCGCAGCATGGATTTTAGGCGCAATGGCATCTGTACTGCTGCTTGGGATTGTGAGAAGGCTGTATGCTGAAAAACACTAGCTTTGTGTGCTTAGGGGCACAGCGTATCTTTGATATACCGCTGACCTTTGAGGATGATGAAACCTGTCGGTGGATCGATCCTGTCGATCATCATGTCTATTTCACACTGTGTAAGCAACAGGAACAGTGGATCTTTGATCAAGAGAATACGCTCGGATTGAAACCACAGCCGCTTTGTGTGAATCATTCTTATCCGATTCGTTATCAAAATCAAAGCTGTTTATTATATGTATCTGAAAATGAACCGTTAAAGCAGCAGTTTTATTATTATCGAATTCAAGATGAAGATGAAATCGTAATCGGACGAAAAAAGGGTGATATTCGCTTTGATCATCCGCTTGTCAGTGCCGAGCATGTGAAGCTTAGCTTTCAAAATCATCACTGTTATATTGAGGATTTGGCATCTACCAACGGTGTGTATGTGAATCAAAAACGCATGATAAAGGGAGAACTGAAGCTTGGTGACTGTATTTATATCATGGGCTTACAAATTATCATCGGCAATGATTTTCTGGCAATCAATCAAAAGGGTGAGAAATTACGAATAAAAGCCCGTTTACCGCCGTTTCAGCCTGTGAATGAGCCAAAGAGTGTGCAGCCTGTGAATGCTTTGAGCAAGGCGAAGCCGCAGCCCTATTTGGCTTATGAATTAGAATCAAAGCTTTTAAAGGAGGCGCCTTCAGCCGTAAAGCAAGAGCGACAGCCGTTGCTTTATTTGCTGGGTCCCTCCTTGACAATGAGTTTAGCAAGCGGCTGCTCCTCATTGTTTATGGTTCAGAATTTATTGGCGAATCAACAGCCGCTTTCCATGGCAATGCCTTCGCTTGTGATGGCGGGAAGCATGCTTGTAGGGTCACTGCTTTGGCCTTTGTTGTCAAGAAGATACGAGCTTAGAAAGGAGCAGGGCTTAAGTATAAAGCGCGAGGCTTGTTACGAAGCGTATCTGAAGCAGGAGTCATCGATGCTGAAGCAGCAGCTGTTACAGTATGCACAAGGGTTAAAGCAGCTTTATGTAACGGCACAGACAGCAATTTGGCCTTATGAATTAGGTGCGGAAGCACTGTATGTGTGTATCGGTATCGGAAATGAGGTGCTTGAAAATCCGTATTATGCGAATGAGCAGCCGTTACAGATTGAAACGGATTCACTGGAAGAAAAGAAGCAGGCCTTTTTAGAACAGTCGCTTTATGTAAGGGAAGTGCCCTTATTGCAGCATATTTCAAGGCTTTCCTGCTTTTATGTCTTGGGCAGCTATGAGGATCAATGCACCTATGCCCGATATCTGTTGTATCATCATGTGCTGTTATATGCGCCTTCTGATGCCCATGTTCTGATTGCCTATACGGAATCCGAAGCAAGCTGGTTGCCTCGCTTTCTGCCGCATGTATTTCATGAGAGCGGCTATCGCTTTCTTTGTTCCGACATGCAGCATCTGCCTAAAGCTTTAATGTATCTCCATCAGGATCATTTGCCTGTATTGACATTATCCTTTGCGACTTCATTTACAGAATTTATCAGTCAAAATGCGCTTGATTTACCGATGGCATTGTTTGCATTTCATCAGCCGCAACAAAAGCATGCGATTGAAATACACGGCAATCAAGGAATGTGGAAACATCAACAATTCAATTTTGAATTGATAAACGATTTTTCAACAGTGATGCATTGTTTAAGTAATACCGATAGTAATCATCACCGAAGGCATTTTCCGAAACAGCTCGGCTTTTTAGCCATGTATCAAGCGGAAAGCATAAAGCGGTTGCAGGCAGAAAAACGCTGGTATCGTGAAATGTATGAGCCGAGTCTTCAAGCCTTTCTCGGTGTGCGAGAGGACGGCGAGATTCTGCATTTGGATTTACATGAGCGAGTTCACGGTCCTCACGGCATTATTGCCGGTATGACGGGCTCAGGCAAAAGTGAGCTGTTGATTACGCTGTTATTGTCATTGGCGGTAAATTATCATCCGTATGTATGCTCCTTTATTTTAATTGATTATAAGGGAGGCGGCATGGCTAAGGCGTTGGCGCATTTGCCGCATCTTGCCGGCGTGATTACGAATTTGGACGGAGCTATGATTGAGCGCTCCCTGACCTCTTTGCATGTAGAGGTGCTGCGCCGTCAGCAGCTTTTCGCTCAGGTTATGGAGAGCGGTGGATATCCGTCTATGGATATTGATGTATATCAGCGACTTTATCATGAGCATAAGGTAACGCAAATCGTTCCTCATCTTGTGATTGCAGCCGATGAATTTGCGGAATTAAAGCAGCAGGAGCCGCAATTTATGGAACAGTTGATTCGCATTGCCCGAATCGGGCGCTCTTTAGGCATCCATTTGATTCTGGCAACACAAAAGCCGAGCGGTGTAGTAGACGATCAGATTTGGAGTAATGCCCGCTTTCATATTTGTCTCAAGGTTGCTGAACAAAGCGACAGTATGGATATGCTGAAACGCGGTGAGGGCGCTAAAATCAAGGCGGTCGGTCGCTTTTATCTTCAGGTCGGTTATGATGAGGTCTTTATTGAGGGACAGTCGGCGTATGCAAAGCTGCCCTATGATCCCGATCATCAAGGCTTGGGACAATCTTTGATCAAAGAGCTTGCGGATGACGGATCCGTTCAAAGAGAATGGCAAAGAGTGCATGCCAAGCAGGTTCAAAGCGAAATGAATGCAGTGATTGAGGAATTGAATCACATCGCTCATAAGCATCAGGTAGCTGTACCGCATCTATGGGTAGAGCCCTTACCTGATAAGCTGTTGTCAAGTGAGCTTACACAAGGCAACTTTGGACTTGTCGATGATCCGAAAAATCAGCGGCAATACGAATTATCGATTGAGGATAATCTTTGTAACACGCTTATGCTGGGGCATGATGTCAGTGCCTTACGCAAAGCAATTCATGCTTATCTCAGTGAGCTTTGTGTCAGTAATTATGCAAAGGAGTATCGTATAGTGATTATCGATGCGGCAAACGGAAGGCTTCTGGAGTGGAAAGAAAACAGTCGCATTTATGCGGCAATCACACCGGAGGAAAAGGAAGATTTCAGCTTCCTGTTGAGCTTTTTCAATCGCCTGCGCGAACAGAAGGAAAAGGATAAGAAGTGGCTTTTGATCGTACATAATGTCGCAGCACTGCTTGATGCCTGTGAGGAGGCAAATCAATGGCTGACACGTCTTGCCCGCGATCACGGCAATAACGGAATCCATATATTATGCAGCGCAATGACGATTACCGATATGCCATCAAGACTGCTTCAACAGTTTGAAAATATGTTGGTCTTCCATTTACAGGATGAACAGGAATGCCGCAGTCTTGTACAGACAGCTGTTTCCGGCAGTGTGCAGATGCGTGCCGTTCATAAGCAGCAGGAGCAGCTGCACACGGTGCAGATCGCGGAAAATGATGAAATCGTTCGCTGTGAGGAAGCACTGGAGCGCCTACCGGTATTAGAAGAGGAAATCAGTTATACCGCGTTAAGTGCGGAAACGGATCAAGGGCTGTTGTTAGGTCGATCTTATTTAACACGAAAGCCGATCGCCCTTCCGATGGAAGGCTGTTGGATCATCAGCGGCTATCAGTGGCAATCACTTTATGAGCTGCTTAAGAAAACGGCACAAATCAAACAGTATCCGATAACCTTCACCACCGAATTAGCGGAAGCAAATCACACGGAAATGTGTATGATTGGCTTATCACCGCAAGCTCTGTCGATGAATTTTCATCATCCGAAGCTTCAGGAATGTACCATGTCTCATCGCATTTTATGGAGCGGTCAGGGCTTAAGCGAATATCGCTATTTATGGAATTTAGACTCCTCATTTCAAACAAGCAGCCGACAGGATATCTGTTGGATCAATGAGGAAGCAATCGTAATCAGAGGAATCAGCCGTTATGAATGACAGAATCTTATTGACGATCATTGCGCCTTCGGTACAGCTTTCAATGGATGTAGCAGTTGCGCCGATCATCAGCGGTGATGAATTATGCCGCATTTGTGCACAATGGATAGAAGAAAAGAGTCATAAGCGTTATATCGCATATTCGGGAAGCATATTGCTTCGTAAGCGAACACAAAGCGTTTTTGCGGGTACGCAGACTTTGAGTGTGAGAAATGTTGAAAACAACGAAGTATTTTATTTGTTCTAAAGGAGGAAAAAGAACATGAGTATTAAAATCAGTGTAGAACCACAGGCATTGGACAGCAGTGCCGCTAAAATTGAGGAACAATGTACTGCCTATGAACGCAGCTATCGCAATCTATACCAATGCGTTGATGAAATGCGTGCCGGATGGCAGGGAAAGGATAATCTTGCTTATACGACACAGCTTCGCGGCTTTGAGCAGGATTTTGTGCAAATGATGCGCTTGATGCGTAATTATGCGCAGTTTTTACGCAGCTCGGCACAGGCTTATCGCAACACCCAAGAGGATCGTGCAGCGAAAGCACGAACTCTGACAAATTAAGGAGGAATCAAGCATGGAAGCGATTATGATATCACTGGCAGAAGTCAGTAAAACATCGGCACAGGTTCGCAGACTGAACAGCGAGCTGATGCAGGAATTAATGGAAATGAAGCGTGTTATGAACGCATTGGCCTCTAATTGGCAAAGTCCGGCAGCCGAAACGATTCGTTCACGCTTTAACGGTATGATGCCGATTTTTGAGAATTATCGTGATATTATTGAGAATTACGCTAAGTTCTTGGATCAGACAGTTGCCGGCTATGAAGCGACCGAGAACAATATTCAGCAGAGCGCCGCTTCATTTCAATAGTGAGGCAGTGCTATGAGTGCAGCATCATA
Source organism: uncultured Erysipelotrichaceae bacterium (assembly GCA_947649125.1). Lineage (GTDB taxonomy): Bacteria > Bacillota_I > Bacilli_A > Erysipelotrichales > Erysipelotrichaceae > C-19. The sequence continues at coordinate 31,806 of CANSQL010000023.1, forward strand.
TGAGCAGCTTCGACGTCAGCAAGTAAATGTAAGCAATGCCGCTGCAGCCTTCTATGAAGCACGAAAAGCGTTGATTGCGTATCGCAGTGTTCTGCAGAATAATTATCATGCGAAGGAAGCGCAGGCGCTTATGAATGCCTGCAGTACATGTATTGATAAGCTGCAGCGCATGATCAACAGCTGTAACGGTTTAAAAGATCAGCTAATTTACGCTGAACGGATGGAATTATGAGGTCGCTGTGTATTTCGGTAGATCGTTTGGCTTATCCGTTTGCGGAACATATCAAGGCTTCGCAGAATATGAATACAGCCATACGTTCTCTGCAGAATGTCCAATACGGTCTTTACGGAGTCAACTATCCGTTGAGTATGAAGGCTGCAGGCTTAATGAATGAAGCATTGCGATTGAAAAACAGCTTAGATGCGTTGAATCACTATGTCGTACAAAGTGCCGATATTTATCGCTCATTAGAAATGCGTTTAACGAAATCAGCCGGTTTAATCAACGGTAAAAAGCCTTCATCAGACGATATCAACGATTTGACCGATCGTGTAGAGGATGCATTTGCGCTTTGGAAGAAGCGCTTGGAATGGCTCAAGCCTTCGCAAACCGGTAAAAGTGAAGCTGTTAATCGAACCGAATGGTATGCAGAATTCTTTGACGGCTATTATGAAACGATAGCCAGCGGATTTCGCCCCGGTTCTATATACTCATTATTATCTGAAGGGATAAAATATCGACTTGAAGGAGCGCTTCATCTCGCACATGTCGGTGTAATGAAGCATTACAATTCAAATTTCCATGCATCGGCAGAAGTCGGTGTCGGTAATGCGGAAGTTTCAGGAAAAGTGAGAGGCGTTATATTTGATGATGACGGCTTTAATCCGACATTAAAGGCAGAGGGCGATGTAACGGTATCTGCCATTCAAGCGAAGGTAACCAGTGTATTGAAAAACGATTTCATAAAAAATACCTTAACATTACAGGGTGATGTAGGAGTAGCATCAGCCAGCGGAAAAGCTGTAATCAGTAAAGATGAAATCACCGTAAAGGGTGAGGTAAAAGCTACTGCCGCTCGCGCCAGTGCCGAAACTACCTTTGAGCTTTTTGGCTTTAAGATTTCATTCGGTACTTCAGCAGAGGTCGGTATCGGAGCCGGCGGAGGCTTTTCATCAACAAGCAACTCGTTTGAAATGGGCGCCAGTCTGTCATTGATAGCCGGATTAGGCGCAAACATAAAAATTGAATGGTAAAGGGATTGACGGAAACAAACAGTTTGCGTTATCCTATAACAGAAAGGACAATGATAATGAAAAAAGAATTTTACCCTTTAGGGAGTGTTGTACGTTTAAAAAACGGAACGAAGCGTATTATGATCTGCGGTCGTTTACAGATGCGTCAAAGTGATCAAAAAATATTTGATTATTGCGCGTGCTACTATCCTGAGGGAATTTTAGATCCCGAGGAACTATTCCTTTTCCAACATGAGGACATTGAAGAATTATGCTTCAAGGGCTTCCAAGATCAGGAGGAGGAAAGAGTTCTGCAGTTTATACAAAAGCGCTGTGAGGAATTAAAGCTGTAGCGCAACAGGGATCACTTCGGTGGTCCCTTTCTTTTTAAGGAGAATGATTATGGATGAGCTGACGAAAATGAAAAACGGATATCTTTACAATGCTTCGGCTCCACAGCTTATCGAGGCAAGAAAAAGATGCAAGGATTTATTGTATGAATATAATCAATTATTACCGAGTCAAACAAACAAGCGCCGGGAGCTGTTAAGAACCTTGATTCACGCAAAAGGCAATTTTCAAATTGAATCGAATTTTTATTGTGATTATGGGTTTCATATTACGATCGGAGATGATTTTTATGCGAATCACGGCTGTGTGATGTTGGATTGCGCTGAAATTATTATCGGTGATCGAGTGCTGATCGGACCGAATGTAGGCATTTTTACTGCGGCACATCCCCTTGATGTCGAATACCGTAAACAGGGCTTGGAATATGCACTGCCGATACTCATTGAGGATGATGTCTGGATCGGCGGAAACACAACGATCAATCCCGGAGTAACGATACACAAAGGAGCGGTGATCGGCAGCGGCAGTGTCGTCACCAAGGATGTAGCTGAATATTCAATCGCTGTCGGAAATCCGGCCAAGATCATCAGAAGACTGAGTGAAGCAGATAAACGAAAGGACGCAATGCGTTTTTATACGGAATAACAGGCTGAAATTAGCGCTTATATGTTTTCTTATCACTGTAATTATGATAAAATAGCTTTAGTATTAGGAGTTGATAGGGAATGAATTTTATTTACATTTCACCGCAATTTCCCCGTACCTATTGGAATTTCTGCGATCGCCTGAAAAGAAACGGTGTCAGAGTGTTGGGAATCGGTGATACTGCATATGAACAGCTTTCCAATGAAACACGAACGGCATTAGATGAATACTATTATGTCAATGATATGGAAAGCTATGATGAAATGCTGAGAGCAGTAGCTTATTTTACCTTCAAGTACGGTAAAATAGACTGGTTGGAATCCAACAATGAATATTGGATGAATCAAGATGCACGTCTGCGTGAGGATTTTCATATCACAAGCGGATATCGCGGAGAAGAAGCGAAAAATATTCAACATAAATCTAAAATGAAAGCATATTATGAAAAGGCCGGGATCAAGACAGCACGTTGGCATCTTGTCTCTACCTTAAAGGAAGGCAAGGTCTTTGTGAAACAGGTCGGCTATCCGCTGATAGTGAAACCGGATATCGGTGTAGGGGCCAGTGCTACCTATAAAATAACAAATGAGGAGCAGTTGATTTACTTCTACACGCATTTGCCGAAAACACAATATATCATGGAGGAATATGTTCCCGGATATATTTGTTCCTTCGACGGTGTTGCGAATTCCGAAAAGGAAATACTGTTCTGCACAAGTCATGTATTTCCGACTCCGATTATGGAGATCGTGCAGGCAAAGGATCATCTTGTTTACTACAGTCAGCGTGAATTGCCGCAGGATTTAACGGAAATCGGAAAAAGAGCCGTAGAAGCATTCCCTTGTGAGCGCCGCTTTTTCCACTTTGAATTCTTTCGATTGCTGGAGGATAAGAAGGGGCTCGGCAAGGCAGGCGATTTGATCGGCTTAGAGGTCAATATGAGACCGCCGGGCGGCTATACACCGGATATGATGAACTATGCGAACAGTCTTGATGTTTATCAAGTTTGGGCGGATATGGTATGCAGCGATCATACGAATATCGATACATCGAAGCGACCGTATATTTGTGTATTCGCATCACGCCGCGATACGCATATATATCGTCACACACATCAAGAAATTATGAACATTTATCGTGATTTTATCGTTATGGAAGAGCGGATGCCGGACATATTATCAGATGCGATGGGGAATCAAATGTATACGGCATGCTTTAAAACAATGGACGAGGTAAAGGCCTTTGTGAATTTTATTCAAGAAGAAGCAGGAGGAAGCGCAAATGAAGGTTGAATATTATAAAGAGTTTTCACATGAATTGAATCGTGAAATGGAATTTAAGGTATTCGGACATGCCGGTAAGCCATGCTTGGTATTTCCTCCGCAGGACGGACGGTTTTATGATTATGAAAATTTCGGTATGATTGATGCTGCAAGGGAATATATCGATGCCGGAAAAATTCAAATGTTCTGTTGTGATTCTATTGATGCGGAAACCTTCAGTAAGCAGGACGGCGATCCGAAAGAGCGCTCTGCCCTACAGGAGCGTTGGTTCCAATATATCGTAAATGAATTGGTGCCGCGTATTTATCAAATCAGTCAGTATGAGCATAAGGAAACAAAGGGAATCATCGCAACCGGATGCAGTATGGGCGGTTATCATGCGACCAACGCCTTCCTGCGTCGTCCCGATATTTTCGATTGTTTACTGTCACACAGCGGAATTTTTGAAGCAAGCTATTTCTTTCAAGATTATCAGGATGAATTGTTGTATCATAATTCACCGCTTAATTATTTTACCGATATGCCTAAGGACCATCCGAATATGGAACTGTATCGCAAGGCTGAAATTATATTCTGCTGCGGGCGCGGTGCATGGGAACAGGATATGGTCGATTCCCTGCATAAAATGGAATCAGTCTTAGCTGATAAGGAAATCGATGCGTGGATTGATTTCTGGGGCTATGATGTTGCGCATGATTGGTATTGGTGGAAAAAACAGCTCGTTTACTTCCTGCAATTTATTCTTTAACAGAAAAGAAAAGCACTGTGCAAAAACACAGCGCTTTTCTTTTTAAGGGATAGAAAAATTGTATGAATTATCATTAGGGAGAATGACTACATACAAGCTAAGCATTTGGGAAGTTCGCTTAGCTCGCTATTATAATAACGGATATCATAAGCAGAAATTTGTTGAAATTTTGTAAAAGTATGTGAAAAACAAAAGTTTTGATTAAGCAAGACTTTGGTAATACGATAAAAAGTGCTATAATACTACTTACTAACTACTAAAAGACTATAAATGCAGATTATTATATAAATTGAGGTGTTATTAATGAGTAAAAAGGAAGTATTTTCAATCCCTAATATTCTGTGCTATATTCGCTTTTTATTAGTATTTGCCTTTTGTTATTTTTATTGGCATAAGCAGTATGAATACAGTGCGGCAATGATTGTTTTAGGTGGTATCACTGATTGTTTGGACGGACAGATTGCCCGAAGATGCAATATGGTGACCGAGCTTGGCAAAATTATCGATCCGCTTGCCGATAAAGCAATGCAGCTGGCTATCGTAGTTGCATTATGCACACACTATCCGCAAATGCTTATTTTATTCATTTTGTTTGTATGTAAGGAAGGCTTTCAGGGTATCTGTTGTCTGATCGGCTTAAAGAAAAATAAGCGTTTAAACGGTGCGAAATGGTATGGTAAGGTAGCTACTGCTGTTTTCTATGTCGTTACCGTGATTTTGATTGCGTTTTATGATATTCCTTTATGGCTGTTACATGCCTGTACACTGATTACTTTCATTGTGTTTATGAATGCGTTTGTGCTGTACGGGGTAACATTTTATCGCTTATTGAAGGATTAAAAGAGTGAGGGGAGGAATGATTCTTTAGGCAGTTTCCGTTGATGCTTGGAAATAGGATTGATGTTATAAATAAAGGTAATTAAAAGTTGAAAACAGGAAGAAAATAATTACAAAATAAAATAATATATCGCATGATTTCAGTATAAAACAAGTACACAATAACCGAGGAGTGTTTGGAGACAAAGTATCACTTTCTGAAAGAGGATTATGATATGCTGTCAGTCGTGATGATTTGTCCAAAGCGTGAATATGATATAAAAGATAATAAGAACGGCATGATGAAAATGTTGAATTTATTATTTAAAGCGAAGATGCCTGCAGAGGATAAAAAATATCAATTAAGCAAAAACTATGGTATAATGATGACAAGAGCAATAGAGAAGGAGATGAAGGGCGTGTGCAATTTATCACAAGGCGTAAGAGAAGAAGGACGTGTAGAAGGTCTTGCTGAAGCAGTTACAAATATAATGAAAACAATGAATAAAACAATGGATGAAGCAATGAATTTATCCGGAGTTGATGAAGCCATTCGTCCCGAGGTAGAAAAGGTGGTTAAGGCTATGAACCGCCAAACTTCTAAATAAGAATAAAGTGCCAAGGATGCCCAGTGAACGTCTTTGGCTTTTTTATTAATCAAAATAACATTAACTTTTTGTAAGATAAAATCTATTTTCATAAACAAAAGCTTTCTTTGAACTCTCATAATATAGAAAGCAAAATCATTGATTGTTCCTACATAAGCATACATTGCGACATCGATTCTTTTATAAAAAAATAAAATTTGTAAAAATTTGAATTGACTAACGGCAGATTCTGATTTATGATGATAATAATAAGGAGTGTTGAAGTATGACGACTGAGGAATTGGCAATGATTACAGAGGCAATCGCCGGAAGTGAAAGCGCATTTGATGATCTATATCGTCATTATGAGCGACTGGTCTATTATATCGCCTATAAAAATACTAAAAATGATGCTGATGCAAAGGATGTTGTACAGGAAACCTTTTTAGAAGTGAAACGCACCATTCATACACTGCAGAATCCTCAGGCCTTTAAATATTGGTTAAATCGCATTACACTCTCAAAGTGTAAAAATCTGTTCCGCAAAAATCACTATATCAATGTTGATTGTGACCATCCGAGCATCGAAAACAACAATATTGAAAACCGAACCTATTTGATTCCCCATGCGAATTCACGCAAGGACAGTGACTGCATGGTTATCAATCAATTCATCAGTGAGCTGCCGAAGGGACAGCGAGAGGTTTTAGTAATGTTTTATTTAGAGGAGCTTCATCTGGAGGAGATCTCTCAACGCTTGGATATACCGCTGGGAACAGTGAAAAGTCGTTTGTCCTATGCGCGTGATACCTTAAAGGATAAGGTAAAGAAATACGAAGCAAGAGAGGGAATCAAGCTTAATTTCCATTCCTTGGGCGAAGGTATTACCGCTGCACTGTTGTTGGAAGCGGCACAAACCCACATACCTGCAGTATTGCCGATCATACCGACACAATCATCAACTACCGGTGTTTCTTCATTCTTTTCCTCAACTGTCGCCGTTAAATTGACGACTGCCGGCATTATTTTATTTTCAACCTTAACCGCAGGGTCTTATGCTTATGACTATTATCAACAAACTACTGCATCGAATCAAGAGGATGTTTCAGTCACAGAAGCATTTCCAACCTTTCAAGTATTTAATAAACAAATTTCAACCTCGGAAAGTGCGTATTTTAATTTAAAGCTATGGTTGTGCTGCGAGGAAGAAATCAATGCTTTGACAAAAGCGGAATTCTTAGAACTACAGCCGATCTATGAGGAATTGAAAAAATTAAATAACAACTATTATCAATCCCTGCAAGCTCAGGGCTTAACGGTCGCATTTGAAAAATTATATAAAAAGTTTCATATCGAGTAATCATTTCAGTTGTAAATTCATATAAAATACTTTATTATTTATAATATGTCAAAAATATGTTGATTTATAATCAAACTTTTTCTGTATGCTTTCAGTATGCATTGTGAAAATTGATTTTTTAAGTGCTTAAAATTTGTATATAAAAAAATAAAATATTTTTTGAACCTTTTCATTTTATCTTGTGGCAGTGTAGTGAATGGCTGCGTATACAGCGTTAGTATCAGAAAGGGAAAACATTATGAAAAAGCGATTAATTCTATTTATATTATCCTTCGTATGTATATCAGTAACAGCTTCTGCTTTTTCTTATATCTTGACTATCTGAAAGCAGCGCCCAATACGTATGCGACAGGAGGAACTGCGACCGACAGAATCAATAAAGCAACGGATAACTTATGAGGTACAAAAGCGAATATTCAAATGAAAAAGGGTGATCGTTATTATTTAGGTGATACCGGATGGCAGCTTCTTGTAGATGCGGCTCCCGCACTTGGAAAAATGGTAGATGAACCAAACCGGTTGGCAATCTCTACCGAACCAATCGCAAGGGTTGCGGCATTTGACAGTAAACCGGTATATTACATTTATAATACCTTGACAACAAAAACACCTATTTAAAATGGTCTACATTTGTAGACACTACAGAAAGCTAACTATATAAAAGTCAAGCAGTTTTATGAAAAAGTTTGAAAATATAA
>CANSQL010000024.1 GCA_947649125.1 uncultured Erysipelotrichaceae bacterium
ACACCAAAGTTTAAAGGTATGGCACACCCACACACGAATTTAAAGCGCCGGAATTCTTGTAATTTCTGTTTTTTTATTCTTAACTCTGCTGAGTTACAAAGTGATTGTGCTGATACAATTTTACTTACAATTTATTACTTTATATCGATTTGCTGAAAAAGAATAAAAAAAAATCAAAATTTTTTGGGGAAACGCATTTTCCTGTGTACATATATAACAGGAGGAATTCACTATGCGAAATAAAATTTTGTATTATGCTTTGAAATATAAAGGAGAATGGCAGCAGATAACCAATGCGATTGCGAATCAAGAGCGTGCAGAGGAAATCGATTATCCGTATCCTTATGTAACGATATTGGATAAAGCGTATCCGCCCGCCTTGCGAGCACTGCGCTATGCACCGTGGGTAATCTTTTATGAAGGCGATTATTCCTTGTTGGAACAAAAAGCAATATCCATAGTCGGAGCGCGCGAATGTAATGCTTACGGTAAAAAAATGGCAATTCATGTTTGTCGGCTTTTGAAGCAGCACGCGGTCATTGTTTCCGGCTTGGCGAAGGGAGTCGATGCGATCGTTCATCAGGAGGCATTGGATGCGCATACGATCGGTGTGGTCGGCTGCGGAGTCAACATAAGCTATCCGAAAGAAAACAGTCTGTTGTATGAAGAAATGCGAAAGCATCATTTGATTCTCAGCGAATATCCGCATGACAGTCGTCCGATGGCCTATCATTTCCCATGGCGAAATCGTTTGATTGCCGCACTCGGTTCATCGCTTGTGGTCATTCAGGCAAAAAAAAGAAGCGGTACTTTATTAACGGTAAATGAAGCGTTGGAATTGGGGAAGTCAATTTACTGTATACCGCATAATTTCAGCGATTATTACGGCTTGGGAAGTAATTTATTACTCTCTCAGGGCGCAAATATTTTAATCGATGATGATGATATTTCGGCAATCTTATGAAAAAATCATTTGACAAATTTACGATTTACGGAAATAATATGATACGTATTGTTAGCTAGGAGGATGTTGATGAAGAATTTAGTAATCGTGGAGTCACCGTCAAAATCAAAAACAATTGAGAAATATTTAGGTGATGATTTTCAGGTTGTTTCAAGCAAAGGTCATATTCGCGATCTTGCGACAACCGGCAAGGGCGGTCTTGGTATCGATATTGAAAATAACTTCACGCCGACATATAAAGTAAGCAGCGATAAACGCGCTGTCGTTAAGGAATTAAAAGCACTGGCAAAGAAAAGCGACCATGTGTATCTGGCAAGCGATCCCGATCGTGAGGGTGAAGCCATCGCATGGCATTTGGCACAGGTGCTTGAATTGAATATGGAAAATGATAATCGCATCATTTTTAATGAGATTACGAAAAAGGCCGTATTAGAGGCATTTCAGCATCCGCGAACGATCGATCAGGACCTTGTGAAAAGTCAGGAAGCACGTCGTATGCTGGATCGTATCATCGGCTTTAAGCTTTCCAAGCTGTTACAAAGCAAGATCAAATCAAAATCTGCGGGTCGTGTTCAATCGGTAGCCTTGCGCTTGATCGTTGAGCGTGAAAATGAAATCCGCCGTTTTAAGAGTGAGGAATATTGGACGCTTCATGCGAATGTGAAGAAGGACAATAAGGCCTTCAGTGCACAGCTGATTAAAATCGACGGCAAGAAGGCAAAGCTGAAGACTCAGGAAGAAACCGATGCGATCATTGCGCGTTTGAATGAATTTCATGTAGCCTCAATTGAAAAAAAGGTACGTAAAAAAGAGGCAAAGATGCCGTTTATTACCTCAACGCTCCAACAGGAAGCAAGCACGAAGCTTGGCTACGGGGCGAAAAAGACAATGCAGATTGCGCAAAAGCTCTATGAGGGTATTGCGTTAGGGGGACATACCGAAGGTCTGATTTCCTATATGCGTACCGACAGTACCCGTTTATCACAGGTGTTTGTGAATGATGCCTTTGCCTATATCGAAAGTGAATTCGGTAAGGAATATAAAGGCAAAGCCCGGCAGAAAAATGATGAGCATGCACAAGATGCCCATGAAGCGATTCGTCCGACAAATATTCATAATACACCGGAAAAGGTGAAGCAGTATTTAACGAACGAACAATATCGTTTATATAAGCTGATTTATGCACGAGCAGTTGCATCCTTAATGGCAGCAAGCAAAAGCAATGTCGTAAATGCCATTATTCGCAGTGATAATTGCGATTTCAGCGCCAACGGCAGTATGCTTGCGTTTGACGGTTATTTAAAGATGTACGGCGATTATGAAAGTACGAAAGATGAAATGCTGCCTGAACTGATTGAAAATGAATCGTTGAAGCAGGTTGAACTTGAAGGCAAGCAGCATTTTACGGAACCGCCGTTAAGATACAGTGAGGCTCGTTTGATCAAGGAATTAGAGGAAAAGGGAATCGGACGTCCTTCAACCTATGCGATTATTATCGATACACTGCAGGCACGCGGCTATGTATCGTTAGAACGACAAAGTGAAGGAAGTAAAACCAAGGTGTTTGTTCCGAGTGAACAGGGAGAACTGACAGATGAAAAGCTGCAGGAATTTTTCAGCAGTATTATCAATGTCACGTATACTGCCGATATGGAAGGACACTTGGATGAAATTGCGGCAGGAGACCGTAATAATATCGAGGAGGTTCGCACCTTCTATGAAAAGTTTGAACCGTTGCTTGATGAAGCATATGAAAAGATGGAAAAGAAGGAATTGGAGCGAACAGGTGAGGCTTGTCCCGATTGCGGTGCCGAGCTCGTTTATCGAAACGGTCGCTTCGGTCGCTTTATTTCCTGTATCAATTTTCCAAGCTGTCGTTTTACGAAAAGCGAGGAAGAGGAAGCGAATGCAAGTGATGAGGTTTGTCCGAAATGCGGCGGTAAGATGGTCAGCAAGAAGGGACGCTACGGTGCATTTTTGGCCTGCAGCAATTATCCCGATTGTAAATACATCAAAAGCACGAAGCAAAAGGAAGAGCCGAAGCCTACCGGTGAGTTGTGTCCGGATTGCGGTCATGAACTGGTAGAGCGTAAATCACGCTTCGGAACGACCTTTGTCGGCTGTTCCAATTATCCGAAGTGCCGCTATATCAAGAAAACGCCGAAGGCAGCAAAAGCTGATGAAGCGGATAGCGAACAGGAAAAGAAAAAGGCAGCACCGAAGAAAAAAACAACACGCAAGGTAGTGAAAAAAGCTGCCGACAGTGAGGATAACGCTTAATGCAGCCGGTTACGATTGTCGGAGCGGGACTTGCGGGAAGTGAAGCTGCTTGGCAGTTAGTGAAACGCGGTATTCCGGTCAGACTGTATGAGATGCGTCCGCAGAAATCATCACCGGCCCATCACAGTGCAAATTTTGCCGAGCTTGTCTGCAGCAACTCCCTTCGTTCGGATTCCATGCTGAATGCAGTCGGTGTGCTGAAGGAAGAAATGCGGCTGATGGATTCCTTGATCATGCGCTGTGCCGATGAACATCGTGTGCCGGCAGGCAGTGCATTGGCAGTCGATCGTCATAAATTTGCGGAAGCTGTAACAAGTACACTTGTGAATCATCCGTTGGTTGAGGTGATTCATGAGGAAGTGTGCGAAATACCGAACACACCGGTTATCATTGCCGGAGGTCCGCTGATTTCTGATTCCTTAAGCAAGGCGATTGCGGATCTGGTTCAAAGCGATTATTTCTATTTTTATGATGCTGCGGCCCCTATCGTGGAAAAGGATTCAATCGATTTCTCCAAGGCTTATGTAAAAAGCCGCTATGATAAGGGAGAAGCAGCCTATATCAACTGTCCGATGGATCGTCAGCAGTTTGAAGCATTTTATCAGGAGTTGATTCAGGCAGAAACCGTTTCACTTCATGAGTTTGAAAAGGAAATTTATTTTGAAGGCTGTATGCCGTTTGAGGAAATGGCAAAGCGCGGTCCCAAGACTTTGTTGTTCGGGCCGATGAAGCCGGTCGGTTTGGAAAAGCCGGACGGAACGCGCCCGTATGCAGTCGTGCAGCTGAGACGTGATAATGCGGCAGATACGCTGTACAACATTGTCGGCTTTCAAACCCATTTGACATGGGGGGAACAAAAACGCATTCTCGCCATGATTCCGGGACTTGAAAATGCGGTGATTACCCGATACGGCGTTATGCATCGCAATTCCTATTTGTGTTCGCCCAAGCTGCTTCGTACAACCTATCAACTGAATACGCGCGATGACCTGTTTTTTGCCGGACAGATGTGCGGTGTTGAGGGCTATGTGGAAAGCGCCGGCAGCGGGCTGATTGCCGGTATGAATATGGCACGTCTTGTGCAAGGGAAACAGCCGCTGGAAATGCCGCCCACCTGTATGATCGGAGCGATGGCTCATTATATCACACATGCGGATAAGAGCTATTTTCAGCCGATGAATGCGAACTTCGGCATTATGAAGCTGATCGAAGTGGTAAAGAAAAAGGATCGCAAGGAAGCGATGGGCAAACAGGCCTTACAGGTGATTTCCGATATGCTTGAGGAAATCAATTCATGAAGGAATGGAAGCAGCGCTTTCTTGACTATATCAACCAGTTAAATACCGGATCTAAGCATACGCTTGAGGCTTATGAGCGTGATATCGATGACTTTATTGCGTTTTTAAACGAGGAAGGAATCACCTCTTTTGAGCATACCGATCGTATCGTGGTGATGAATTATATTGCCTCATTACGCCAAAGGGACGGAGTGAGCGGAGCGATGAAAAATACAAGCATTGCCCGCAAGCTTTCCTCGCTTCGCTCTTTTTATCGCTATCTCAATGAGTTTATCGGTATTCAGGAGAATCCGTTCTTGTATGTCAAGGGACCGAAAATCAGTCGTCGGATTCCTGAATTTCTCTTTTATGATGAAATGGAGCTTTTTCTGAGCAGCTTTAACATAGAGAAGGATGTTGATTTACGCAATCGTGCGCTGTTTGAAATGATGTATGCCTGCGGTCTGCGTGTCAGTGAAATCGTTACGTTGCGCCTTGAGGATATTGATTTTATCGATCAGGTCGTGCATATTACCGGAAAAGGGGACAAGCAGCGTATCGTACCGTTTTATGATATGGCGAAAGAGATATTACAGCGCTATATCAAAGAGGTCAGAGAGAAATGGATTCAAAAGGAAAGGCATTCGATTGTGTTTATCAATCAGCGCGGTAAAGGATTAACGACACGCGGTGTTCAGTATTTGATGCAGAAGCAGGCTGATGCACTGAATATGTCAATACATATTCATCCGCATATGTTTCGTCATTCCTTTGCGACACACTTATTGGATAACGGTGCTGATCTTCGTCTTGTACAGGAGCTGTTGGGACATTCTTCATTGTCTACGACGCAGATTTATGTTCATGTTTCGCAGGAGCGCTTAAAGAATGTCTATATTCATGCGCATCCAAGAGCGAAGCAGCCTTCTTCAAAAGAATAATAATTCAAACAATACGCTTATCAGCCGCGGCCATAAGCGTATTTATTTTAGAATGCCGACTGACAGAGCTTTATTGCCTGTGGCAGCGAGAAGCGATTCAAGAAACGAAAAATGATTGTAAAGTAAGACTCTCAGTAACGGATAGGCAATCAATAACGAGGCAGATGAAGTATGGAAACCGCAGAAAACAGGGAATAATAACCGGGTGCGATGAAATGGTAAAAAAAGGCTTTTCATACTGCAGAATCTGTGCTATACTATATGGCAGTGCGAACGAATCGCACAATACACACATCATGGATACGACAGTCCGTGCCTTTTGCCGAAGTCGGCTTTTACAAGGTTACTGTCGAGAGGAAGTGATGGAGGTATAACGGAAAGTGAGGATATTTTTATGCCAATCGTTTCAATGAGAAAATTATTGGAATCAGGTGTTCATTTCGGACATCAAACACGTAGATGGAACCCTAAGATGAAACCAAACATCTATGCGAGCCGCAACGGGGTATACATCATCAACTTGGAGAAAACCCAGGAGCAGTTGGAAACTGCATACAACGCATTAAAGGCAATTGCGGAAAAGGGGGGCAAGGTTTTATTTGTCGGAACTAAGAAGCAGGCGCAGACTTGTGTTGTAGAGGAAGCATTACGCAGCGGTTCTTTCTTCGTAAATCAGCGTTGGTTGGGCGGTCTGTTGACAAACTTCAGAACGATCCAGAAACGTGTAAAACGCTTAGTTGAAATCGAGGAAATGGAAGCAAGCGGTATCTTAGAGGTTTATCCGAAAAAAGAAATTGCACAAATCAAAAAGGAAAAAGCCCGTCTTGAAAACTTCTTAGGCGGTATCAAGGAAATGAAGAAGCTGCCGAATGCAGTATTTGTGATCGATCCTAAGGAAGAGCACAATGCAGTAGCGGAAGCAAAAAAATTAGGTATCCCGGTATTCGCTATGGTCGATACTAACTGTGATCCGGAAATGGTTGATTATCCGATCGCTTCTAATGATGATGCGAATCGTTCGGTTAAATTGATCACTACTTTAATGGCTGATGCGATCGTTGAAGCCAAGGGCGGTTTATTAAGCGTTGCGCACAACATCGATGAAAATGAAGCCGATGTAACTATGAAGGACGTTATTCAGAATGTTGAGGAGCAGATTGCCGAAAATGAGCGCCGTCGTCGTCAGAGAATCGAGGAACGCCGCAATCGCCGCAACAGCTTCGATCGTAACCGCAATTCGCGTCGTGAAGGCGGTAAGCCGTTTGTAAAACGTGAAAGCGCACCGGTGAAAGAAGAAGCAAATACGGAAGCAGCTGCTGAGGTGAAGGCAGAGGCCAAGGCTGAAGAAGCTGCGAAGTAAGCAATAGGAGGAAATCATATGGTAACGGCAAAGGACGTAAAGGAATTACGTGAAAGAACCGGTGCAGGCATGATGGACTGTAAAAAAGCCCTGACTGAATGTGAAGGTAATATGGATAAAGCAATCGACTGGCTTCGTGAAAAGGGCATCGCTAAGGCTGCCAAGAAGTCTGATCGCATTGCGGCTGAGGGATTGAGCCGTGTTGCCGTAGAAGGCAATACCGCAGTCGTTTTTGAGGTAAACTCAGAAACAGACTTCGTCGCAAAGAACGAGCAGTTCCTTACATTATTAGAGGATATCAAAAAAGCATTGTTCGCAGTGAAGCCGGCAACCTTAGAGGAAGCCTTGGCTGCACCGTGCGGTGCTTCTACCGTCAATGATGAATTGACAAACGCAACTGCGAAAATCGGTGAAAAAATCACTCTTCGTCGTTTTGCGGTCGTTGAGAAAAATGATGATGAGGTTTTCGGAAGCTATATGCACATGGGCGGTAATATCTCCGCATTGGCTGTATTAAAGGGCAATGCAGATGAGAAAATCGCCAAAGAGATCGCAATGCAGATCGCAAGTATGGCACCGCAGTACGTAACACGTGATGAGATGCCTGCCGAGGTCGTTGAGCATGAGCGTAAGGTACAAACCGAAATCGTTAAGAACGATGAAAAGCTGGCAAACAAGCCGGACAAGGTATTGGCAGGTATCATTGAGGGTAAAATCTCTAAGAACCTGAAGGACCTGTGCCTTGTTGAACAGGAATTCTTCTTGAATCCTGATCAGAAGGTAGGACAATACTTGAAGGAGCATAATGTAACGGTTGCTTCCTTTACTCGTTATTTAGTCGGTGAAGGCATTGAAAAACGCAATGATAATTTTGCGGAAGAGGTAATGTCTCAGGCATTCGGTAACTAATGTTGAAATGGACACCACACAGTGTCCATTTTTTACGAAATCACGGCTTGATCAATGCTTCATTTATAAAAAAGCGAAGGCTGATTGAAAAAAAGCTGATGAAAGTGAAAGTTTCTCTTTTATTTATGATAAAATTTCTTTATAATGTATATAGTTATGTTTGAACAGCCGGATACAGCGTAAAGAATACGGCTGAAGGGCTGAAAAGGTAAGGTGGATAGCGAATGTATAAACGAGTATTATTGAAATTGAGCGGTGAAGCTTTAGCGGCAAACGGAAATCCGTTTGATCCGGAAATATTAGCGAATCTTGCGAAGGAATTAAAGGAAGTTCATGACTTGGGCGTAGACTTGGCAATCGTTGTAGGCGGCGGAAACTTTATCCGCGGTAAGATTGCCGAACAGATGGGCGTTGAGCGTGTGCAGGCCGATTATATGGGCATGCTGGCAACGGTCATCAATGCGTTGGCTGTTCAAAGCGCTTTGGAGCAAGAGGGTGTACCGACACGAGTACAGACGGCGATCGAAATGCAGAAGGTTGCGGAGCCGTTTATCGTTCGTCGCGCCTTGCGTCACTTGGAAAAGGGACGAATCGTGATTTTCGGTGCAGGTACGGGAAATCCTTATTTCTCAACCGATACGACAGCGGCCTTAAGAGCCAGTGAAATCAAAGCTGATGTGATATTGATGGCGAAAAACGGTGTGGACGGTGTATATAATGCCGATCCGAAAACCCATCCTGAGGCAACGAAATACGAAAATCTGTCGTATATGGATTTGATCAAGGAAGGACTTCAGGTCATGGATACGACTGCGACCAGCATGTGTATGGACAATGAAATCGATTTGGTCGTATTCAATATGAATGAAAGAGGCAATATCGTAAAGGCAGTCAAGGAAGAAATCACAGGAACAACGATATCAAAGGAAGGTAACTAATATGAGCTATATGGATGTAATGAATGATAAAATGAGCAAGGCAGTCGAAGCCTTGGAAAGCAATTTAAAGTCGATTCGTACCGGTCGTGCCAACCCGACGATTTTAGATCGTGTGGAATTGGAGTATTACGGTTCTATGACCCCGCTGAATCAATTATCCAGTATTTCGGTGGTAGAGGGAAGACAGCTTATGATCAAGCCGTTTGACCGCAATATGCTGAAGGAAATCGAGCGTGCGATCGCTATGGCTGATTTGGGCCTGGTACCGCAAAATGACGGAAGCGTAATCCGCATCATGATTCCTGCATTGACTGAGGATCGTCGTAAGGAGCTCAGCAAGGATGCGCATAAAATGGGTGAGGATGCAAAAATTGCGATTCGCAATATTCGTCGTGATGCTGCAAATGCGGCTAAAAAAGATGCTGAATTAACTGAGGACCTGAAAAAGCAGGCACAGGATGATATTCAAAAGGCAACGGATCAGTTTACCGCAAAGGTAGATAAGATCGTTGATGAAAAATGCAAGGATATCATGTCGGTATAGACGGGATTAAGCGAAGCAAATAAAAAAACAGCTTAAAGTAACCCACAGTGTGGGTTATCTTTTTAGGAGGGTAGCGGATGGAACAAAAAATACCTGCTCATATTGCGATTATAATGGACGGTAACGGACGTTGGGCCAAAAAAAGAGGCCTGCCGCGCACTGCCGGACATAAAAAGGGCGCAGAAACCATACGTAAAATTGCGATTGCCTGTAACAACAAGGGTGTCAAGGCACTGAGCGTCTATGCGTTTTCTACGGAAAACTGGAAGCGTCCCGAGGCAGAGGTTGATTATTTATGCAAACTGCCGCGTTTCTTTTTCAATCGCTATATGGAAGAATTAAAACAAAATAATATCCAGGTACGCTTTTTAGGTGAAATCGAGCGTTTTCCCAACGATACTCAAAATGTGATTTTAAGTGCAGTGGAACAGACAAGCACGAATACCGGCTTGATTCTTTGTTTGGCAGTCAATTACGGCGGCAGAAGGGAAATCACACTCGCTGCCCGAGCTTATGCACAGGATGTTTTAGCGCATAAGGCAGATTTGACGATTGATGAGGATGAATTCGGTAAGTATATGATGAGCGCCGATATGCCGGATGTCGATTTGATGATTCGTACAAGCGGTGAATTGCGGCTGTCTAATTTTATGCTTTGGCAAAATGCATATTCCGAATTCCTGTTTACCGATGTCGCATGGCCTGATTTTGATGAAGAACAGCTAGAGCGAGCTATCGATGAATATACGGCAAGAGATCGCCGTTTCGGAGGTTTGAAATGATAACGAGAATAATTACGGCATTGGGGATTCTTGCCTTTATCGTACCGGCCTTGTTGTTTGGCGGCTGGCTGTTATTCGCATTGATTTCCTGTATCATTATCGGCGGCGGCTTAGAATTCTTACATCTGTCGCTCAATCATAAGCGCTGGCCGCTCTTTATCAAGCCGTTTACGATATCATGTGTCTTTATCACTGTGTTTTGTCCTCATGAGGGCTTGGTCTTACCGCTTATGGGTGTATGTATGCTGCTGTTTTTATCGATTCAAATATTCAGTGAGGCCTTTGATGCGAAGGATGCGTTTCTTTGTATCGCTTATATCAGCTTCTTTTATATCATTGCGACAAGCTTTCTTCAAATCTATAAGGCTGATGCAATCTATATATGGCTGATTTTGATTGCGACCTACAGCTGTGATACGGCTGCTTATTTGATCGGTACATGTATCGGCAGACATAAATTAAATCCGCGTATTTCACCGAATAAAACGATTGAGGGAAGTGTCGGCGGCTTATTGGTTGCGGCTGTCTGTACGTTCTTATTCAGCTATTATTTTATTGACCAAATGCAGCTTTGGGAAATCGCTGCTGCGGCCGTATTGCTGCCGATCAGCGGTCAGCTCGGAGATTTGGCCTTCAGCGCAATCAAGCGTGCTTATGCAATCAAGGACTTTTCATCACTGCTTCCGGGACACGGCGGTATATTAGACCGTTTGGATTCATTGATCTTTAATTTTGTTTGCTTTGCGATGATACTGGCGGTGATGGCGATATGAAACGACTGTTGTTATTAGGGGCAAGCGGCTCGATCGGTCTGCAGACGGTGGATGTCGTATCTCGTCATAGAAATGAGTTTTGTATCATAGGCTTAAGTGTCGGATATCAAATCGATAAGCTTCATGAGCTGTTAAAGCAGCTTCCTGAGGTAAAGCGCGTCTGTGTTGCCGAAAGCGAACAGCTTGCTTCTTTAAGGAAAATGTATCCTAAGATTCATTTTGAAGCAGGAGAAAGCGGCTTAGCGGCGCTGTGCGCTTGGGATGAATACGATGTGCTCGTCAATGCATTGGTCGGCTTTCGCGGTCTGATACCTACGCTTACGGCCATTCAGCATGACAAGGACGTTGCCTTAGCGAACAAGGAAAGCCTTGTGGTCGGCGGTGAGCTTGTCAAGGCGGAGTTGGCAAAGCATTCTTCGAAGCTGTATCCGATTGACTCTGAGCATTCCGCAATCTTTCAATGCTTCAAGGGCAATGAGCATCGTGCTGTCGATAAGCTGATCATAACGGCAAGCGGTGGAAGCTTTCGTGATTATACACGGGAGCAGCTGCAGGATGTCAGTGTGAAGCAGGCCTTAAGTCATCCGAATTGGAACATGGGAAGTCGTATTACGATTGATTCCGCAACGATGATGAACAAAGGCTTTGAGGTGATTGAAGCTCATTATCTGTTTGATATTCCGTATTCTGATATCACCACACTGATTCATCGAGAATCGATCGTTCATTCCATGGTGCAGTTTCAAGATCATGCGATATTGGCACAGCTTGGAACACCGGATATGCGTATTCCGATTCAATACGCATTGACCTATCCGCTGCGTGAGAAAATTTACGAATCCGAACCGTTGGATTTTAACAAGCTGAGCACGCTGCATTTTCAACCGACGGATCTAAAACGCTATCCGCTGTTGAAAACAGCCTATGAGGTCGGAGTGCGCAAGGGAAACGGCGGAGCGATCATGAACGGGGCCGATGAAGCTGCGGTAGCCCATTTCCTTGCCGGAAACATAAGCTTTTTAGATATTGAAGCGGCAGTACAGGGTGCGCTTGAGCATATTGAATATGTAGCGAATGCGACATTATCGGATTTGATTGATGCAGATCGTAATGCCCGTACTTATGTAGACGTATTCGCAGAAAGGAAGCATTTATGAGCATTATATACTTTATCTTGATATTAAGTGTGATTATTATCATTCATGAACTGGGACATTTATTGACAGCGAAATATTTTAATGTCTACTGTCAGGAATTTTCCATCGGTATGGGTCCTACGATCTATAAGCGTGAGGGAAAGGAAACTGCCTTTTCTGTTCGTGCCTTGCCGTTGGGCGGATTTGTCTCTATGGCAGGCGAGGAGGGAGTAGATGATGAATCGATTCCCTTTGAGCGCACCTTAAAAGGAATTGCTTGGTGGAAACAGGTCATCATTATGGCAGCGGGCGCAATTATGAATGTGCTGTTGGCATGGTTATTGTTTATCGTCGTTACGATGGCTCAGGGTCGTGTCGTATTGCCGAGTGAGCCGATTGTCGCAGGCTTTACCGCCGATTCGGCAGCGGAAGCGGCAGGCTTTGAAATCGGTGATCGCATCACCAAAATCACAAGCGGTTCCGAGGTTACCGTTGTGAATACCTTTGATGATATTACGGAGCATTTCAGCTATTTCCCTAAAACAGAGGCCGTAATTGATGTGGAGCGTGACGGCAAGGCCATACAGCTTACGCTTTCACCGAAATATAATGAACAAGAGGAGCGCTATTTAGCGGGCTTTGAGGCAAATGTGAATATAAAGGAAATCTCAGCCTTGGAAAGCTTCAAATACGGCACAGAACGTATGATTGACGGCTCTACGGCAATATTTCGTTCTCTGTCTAAGCTGATTCGCGGAATCGGACTGGAAAATTTAAGCGGTCCGGTCGGAATCTTTCAAATAACGGCAGAGACGACACAGAACGGCTTATTACCGGCAATCTCCTTGATTGCGCTGTTGTCGCTGAATATCGGTATCTTTAATTTATTGCCGCTGCCGATACTAGACGGCGGACGCATCTTTATCACCCTAATTGAAAAAATCAGCGGGCGAACATTGGGAGAGCGTGCAGAAATGATTATCATGATGATCGGTGTCGTTTTATTGGTGGCGCTGATGGTATTCGCTACGTGGCAGGATATCGTTCGATTATTTTAAATGAAGCTGAAGGCATTTACTGATAATGTCGACAGCTTTTTTTCGGCCTTTATCCGTGGTTAAGTACTTTGATTGAATGAGAATACAGTGATTTATGACAATGATAAAACGGTATCACTCATATGCGTAAAGGTCTCCGAATCGAAAAAGTATAAATGAGTAAAGGAGTATCAAAGCGAAGCGCTGAAACAAACAGAATAAAAAACTTTCGGCTTGAAAACGCTTCAGCCTCATTTATGCTTGTTGAGAGAAAAAATATTTGAAAAACAATAGGAAAGCAGTGGTTTTGATTGCGTTGAGGGGCATTTTATGCTATATTATTATATGTTTGTGTAAGAAAGGAAGATCGTGTGGAATACTATTACGAGGATATCCTGAAGCAGCTTCACAAACTGATGGCAGAGCATAAGGAACAAGAGGCATATGCGATCTTAGAGCAGGAGCTTTCCATGCCGTATATTCCCAAGGACGTCGAGCCTGAGCTGATTCGGCTTTATAATGAATGCCGCAGTACACTGCGTCGTGACAAGCATCAGCGCTCCTATGACGAGGAGGATATCGAGGCATTGTTGAACGGCAGTCTTGAGGAACAGTTTATGGCTGTGGAGCTGTTGAAAAAAAGCAATATCCGCAATCATTTGAATCAAATAGAGGCGTATTTGTGCAACACACCGCATGTATTGGTAAGCTCATACCTGATCGATGCTTTGATGGAACAGAAAATTGCCGATGAAATCCATATGAAATATAATGAGATGGATATCAGCTTTCTGCCGTGTTATATTGAAGCACCGATGCGTGCGAAGGGTGCGATCATCGCCGCAAATGCCTTATGTGAATGGTTTGAGGATGAGGATCCGACCTTTCTGAAGCTGTGTATCGAATCATTGATACAAGAGTGCTATCTGCATTTGCCCTTCAATATCGATGAGGATGAGGGTATTCCGCTGGCCTTATCCGTTGTCTGTTATGTCATGAGGGCAAACGGCGCACAAAAGGAAATTGATGAATTTTTAAGCGATAAGAATTTGGAAGATGAAAAGGGCTTCGCATTGTTGTTAAATAAGCATGGTATTTAAGCATTACATGTTTATGATAAAAAAGAAAAAAGTATACAGGAGGAATAAACAATGAATTCAAAATGGGAACTGAAGGAGCATTCAACCGGAGATTTGACGGTAAGCGTAGAGGGTGAAACTTGGGAAAAAGCACAGAAGAAGGCATTTGCGAAATTGGCTAAAAATGTCCAGCTTCCGGGCTTTCGCAAGGGCAAGGTACCCGCAAATGTATTAAAGCGTGCCGTTAATCCGCAAAGTGTGATGTATGAGGCAATCGATGAAATCGCAAATGATGTATTTTTAGAAGCCGTTAAGGAACAGAATTTGGAAATCGTCGGTAAGGCAAGCTTAGATATCGATGATATCAGTGAGGCTAAGGTAACGATGAAGTTTACCGTTGCGATCAAGCCTGAGGTTAAGCTTGGGGATTATAAGAATCTGGATGTGAAAAAGGAAGCAGTTACGATTACCGATGATGAAGTAAATGCACAGATCAAACAGATTCAGGAGCGCAATGCCGACTTTGTGATTCGTGAGGATGATGAAGCGGTTGAAAACGGTGATACTGCGGTAATTGATTTTGAAGGCAGCAAGGACGGCGTTTTATTTGAGGGCGGAAGCGGTACTTCTTATCCGCTTGAAATCGGCAGCGGTTCCTTTATTCCGGGCTTTGAGGAGCAGTGCATCGGGATGAAAAAGGGCGAAACAAAGGAAATTACCGTAACCTTCCCTGAGAATTATCAGGCAGCTGAATTGGCCGGTCAAGAGGCTCAGTTCAAGGTTACCGTTCATGAAATCAAATATAAGCAGCTGAATGACTTTGATGATGAAATGGTAAAGGAACAAAATATTGAGGGTGTGGAAACTGTTGATGCCTTTAAGGAGTATACATTAAAGAATTTGACTGAGCAGAAGGAGCAGCAGGTTGATGAAGCATTCACTAACGAATTGCTGACTAAGATCGTTGACGGTGCCGAGATTGACATTCCGCAGGCAATGATCGATGAAGAGTGCGACGGTCTTGTCAATGATTTTGCGCAGCGTTTAAAAGCACAGGGCTTTGAAATGGATACTTATCTGAAACTGACAAATATGAGTGAGGAAGCATTGCGTGAGCAGTTCGCGATCGATGCGAAAAATAAGGTTTCTGCACGTTTGGTATTGGAGGCTATCGCTGATGCGGAAAGCATTGTCATCAGTGAGGATGATATCAACACCGAAATAGAAACGATTGCGAAAACATATAATATGGAAAGTGAACAAGTGAAGCAGTTGATTCCAAGCGAAAGCGTTTCTTATGACTTAAAGATGCGTAAAGCATTAGAATTGGTGAAAGAAACAGCCGGCAAGTAGTCGCTTAAAAGACGCAGGCAAAGGCGGCGTCTTTTTTGGCCTTTATAACAACGAAGGGAGTGCGAAAAAATGAGTGATAATACAAACCAGACAAAACAGCTTCCGCTTGTATGTACCCGCGGTGTAGTGGTTTTTCCGGAACAGGAAGTCATTATTGATGTGGGCAGAAGCAAGTCGGTACATGCGGTTGAGGATTCGCAAAATGATTATGACGCTAAGATTGTATTGGTTGCGCAGAAGGAGCTGAATGTTGAAAATCCGACGATTGCGGATCTATATGAATTCGGAACCCTGTGTACGATCAAGCATATCCGCAGAATGGACGGTTATCTACGGGTAAAGTTTAAGGGTGTGCAGCGTGCGGCAATCATGAATGTGATTGATTCTGCAGTCGGAATGTTGGCTGATATCGAAATTAAAGAGGATATTGCAGAAGAATCATTAGAGGAAATTGCTTTAGTGCGTAAAATTGCCAAGCAGTTTGAAAATATGGATATTACCAATGTCAATATACCTAAGGATATGGTAAATAATTTGGCAAAGGGAGCCAGTGCCGCTCAGATGACGAATATGATCGGTCAGCTCTTTCCTTTTACCTTGGAGCGTAAGCAGGAATTATTAGAGACTTTGGAAATCAACGAACGTCTGTTAATCATCCTGCAGGAGCTGGAAAGTGAAAAGGAATTGTCATTATTGGAAAACAGAATCAATGAAAAGGTAAAAACACGCATTGAGGAAGGGCAGAAGGAATATTATCTGCGTGAAAAGCTCAGAGTGATCAAGGAGGAGCTGGGGGATGTTCCCGATGCGGACAGAGATGCGGATGCGATTCGCAAGCGTATCGATGAAAACCCATATCCGGAAAATATCAAGGAAAAGCTGCGTGAGGAGCTGGCTCGTTATGAAATGCTGCCGGCCGCAAGCGGAGAATCCGGGGTCATCAAGACGTATATTGACTGGATGCTGGCTTTACCTTGGTGGGAGGAATCCAAGGACAATGACGATCTTTCAGCGGCGGAACAGGTGTTGAATGAGGATCATTACGGCTTGGAAAAAATCAAGGAGCGTATCTTGGAGTATTTAGCGGTGAAGCAGATGACAAATTCACTGAAGGCGCCGATATTATGTCTTGTCGGGCCTCCGGGAGTCGGTAAGACCTCGTTGTCTAAATCCATCGCAAGAGCGTTAAATCGTGAGTTTGTGAAAATCTCTTTGGGCGGTGTCAAGGATGAAAGTGAAATCCGCGGTCATCGCAGAACGTATTTAGGCTCACTTCCGGGACGCTTTATTCAAGGGATGAAAAAAGCAGGAACGATGAATCCCGTCTTTTTGATTGATGAAATCGATAAAATGGCTTCGGATTATAAGGGTGATCCGGCAAGCGCCATGCTTGAGGTGCTAGACCCCGAACAAAATGCATTGTTTTCCGATCATTATTTAGAAGAGCCGTATGACTTAAGCAAAGTGTTGTTTATCGCAACGGCAAATTATTTGGATGATATTCCGACTGCTTTAAGAGATCGTTTGGAGATCATTCAGCTTTCCTCTTATACAGAACTGGAAAAGCTTCATATCGCTAAGGATCACTTGATTCCCAAGCAGCTGAAGGAAAACGGCTTAAAGACTTCTCAGTTTAAGCTTGATGAAGATGTGCTGTTGTATTTGATTCGCTATTATACAAGAGAAGCAGGTGTGCGTTCTTTGGAGCGAACAATTGCTACCTTGGCACGTAAGAGCGTATTGGCGATATTAAAGGATCATAAGCGTTCGGTGAAAATCACGAAAAAGATGATTCGTGAATGGCTAGGTCATGAAAAATATGATTACGGTAAACGAGAAGCGAAAAATCAAGTCGGTACCGTTACCGGCTTGGCATATACGGCCTTCGGCGGCGATGTGCTGCAGGTCGAGGTAACGCATTTTGACGGTAAGGGCAAGCTTGTGATTACCGGACAATTAGGCGACGTAATGAAGGAAAGTGCTACGATTGCGTATGATTATGTACGTGCCAATGCCCGTAAGTATAAAATCAAGCCGGAGCTGTTTGAGAAGAACGATATTCATATTCATGTGCCTGAAGGAGCGGTGCCGAAAGACGGACCGAGTGCCGGTGTCACCTTGACGACTGCGTTGGTTTCTTCCTTAAGCAATGTGAAGGTGAAGGCGGATGTCGCTATGACAGGTGAGGTAACACTTCGCGGTAATGTACTGCCGATCGGCGGCTTAAAGGAAAAGTCGATGGCGGCACATCGAAGCGGTATCAAAACGGTTGTCATTCCGAAGGCAAACGTAAAGGATATTGATGATATCCCGCAAACGGTCAAGGATGCGATTGAATTCGTTCCGGTGGAAAAAATTTCACAGGTATTGGATATCGCGTTAGAGAAGGAATAATGATGCAGGTTCAAAAGGCAGAACTGGTAATCAGTGCTCCCAATCGAGAGTCATGGCCTCAAAGCACACTGCCTGAGCTTGTGCTTGCCGGGCGTTCCAATGTCGGTAAATCAAGCTTTATTAATGCGATAACGAATCGTAAGAAACTGGCGTATGTCGGCAATACACCGGGTAAGACAAGGTTATTGAATTTTTTCAATATCAATGATCGATATATGTTTGTCGATGTCCCGGGGTATGGCTTTGCGAATCTTTCTAAATCTCAGTTGATTGCGTTCGGTGAGATGATGGAGGATTATTTTGCGAATCGTGAACAGAAAAAGGGTTTGTTGATGCTGGTCGATGCCAGACATATGCCCAGTGAGGATGATTACGGTATGTTGGAATATGCGCGCTATTATGAAATTCCGGTATGTATCGTCGCAACCAAAACGGATAAGGTACTGCCTTCAAAGCGCAGGCATATGATGAATAAGCTCAAAGAGGCGCTTGATTTACGAAGCGATGAAGCACTTATTCCGTTCTCAGCCCAAACGAAAGAGGGCGTTGATGAGGTCTGGACAGAAATTATTAAAATCATGGAGGCTTAGTGTGTCGGGGCAATTCCGATGCCTAAGCTTTTTCTTTTACAGGGGTGAGCCTCTTTTCTGAAAAGATAAATGATAAACGTTATTTTGTTATTGTATGACACAGTATGGGAAGCAGACAGATATATTGATTGAAAAAGAATAATTAAAAGAAATGTGCTTAAATAATTAGTATAAGAATGTTATAATTATCTCAAAGAGAGGGATAATTATGATTTTAAGGATATTAGAATCCAATTTAAATTTGCGTGTTGACAGAAGATACAATAAAAAAAATTCAAATACTAAGTACATATTGAAAAAAGAGGTTGCGGAAGCACAATTAGCATACAAAGATATCGATTTATATTGTAATGTGTAGAGATACTTATACACCGGAATATTGTCAATATTACTTTAGTTATCAACAAATTAAAAGCGATTTAGAAGGTAAAAATATGGCTATGGGAATTAATCTTGAGGAAGGACATAAGGAAAATAGTTATAACAGCTTCTTGGCTATCGATCATATTGCGACAGGCAGTTCGTTATCATATAAAGAAAATCCTCAATATTCATCTAAGTATAAAGTAGGAGCACCGATAGGAACTCCTAATCATGCATATTTATTTGCTTCTATAGAAACAAAGTGATAAAGTATTGCTAAAAGTGATATGGATTGGCAAATCTCCGTTTAGTTAGCTGAGAAAGAAATAGAAAAATTAGAATTATGAGAGGTGTTTAGTTTGATAAAAAAGAAAAAAGGAATCAGTATTCGTTCGAGTGCAGCAGAGTATCTTACCTATGTTGCTTCTGTTGGGAGTCAAGAAAATAGCATAGAAATGCGTTATGAAGATGAAAATATATGGTTAACACAGAAGATGCTGGCGACTCTTTATGGTGTTGATGTTCGCACAATAAATGATCATATTAAAAAAGTATTTGAAGATTCAGAGTTAGAAGAGCCGGCAACTATCCGAAAATTCCGGATAGTTCAAACTGAAGGAACTCGCCAAGTTCAAAGGGATATAAAACACTATAGTCTGCAAATGATTATTGCTGTTGGTTTTAAGGTAAATAATGAACGTGCAGTGCAATTTAGAAAATGGGCAAACAGTATTGTAAAAGACTATACAATTAAAGGGTGGGTAATAGATAATGATAGGCTTAAAAACAGTGGCTCTGTGCTTACAGTAGAGTATTTTGATCAGTTACTTGAACAGATACGTGAAATTCGTTTATCAGAACGTCGATTTTATCAAAAGATTACAGATATATATGCTACTTCTTTGGATTATGATCGCACAGCAACTACGACTAAATGTTTTTTTGCAAAGGTTCAAAATAAAATGCATTATGCAGTACATGGACATACTGCAGCAGAATTGATTTATGAACGAGCAAATTCTCAAAAGCCACATATGGGTCTTACAACTTGGGGGGATGCTCCAAAGGGAAAGGTTGTAAAAAGAGATGTAAGCATAGCTAAAAATTATCTTACTGAACAAGAAATACGTTCATTAGAGCGTATTGTATCTGCATACCTTGACTTAGCTGAAGATCGTGCAGAAAGACATATCCCGATGACTATGGAAGATTGGAGCAAGCGTTTAGATTTATTTTTAATGGCTGATGACCGTGAGATTCTCAAAGATGAAGGCAAAATAACAGCAGAAATTGCAAAATCTAAAGCTGAAACTGAATTTGAAAAATATCGTATCATTCAAGATAAATTGTTTATATCTGATTATGATAGATATTTAATGGAATTAGAAGAAAACATCAAGGAATAGATAAATTTAAATTTATGGCTAATTCGCAATAATTAAAAGTAATGCTGATTAAATAGTTATAAAATTAGTGTAAAAGAATAGAGGAGAGAGCATTGATTTTAAAACAGTAGACGTTCAATTAAACGGTGAAGCTATTATATTAACAGTTTGGTTAATGCCTTATGATAATGGAAATGACAAAAGTAACACAGTAAGCACTGTACTCCGAGATTTATTAGGGCAGTAAACTGATAAACAGAGTTAAAATAATAAAGAGTTGTGCTCATCAATCAGATTCATAAATAAAACCTCCCCGACATATATATCAATAGGAGGTTTTTTTATATGAAAAAAATGAAAATCGAAAAGCAACTGATTTTTGCCGATCAGGTACAACAGGTAAACACACTGAAAGTCAGCGAACATTTGAACTATCGTCATGAGGAAGACGGTATAAGAGCGATGGGACCGCTCTATATTGAAGGTGAGTATACAGGTAGTGACGGTATCGAAAAATTTCGTGAAGCACTTGAAATGGATGTGTTGGCACCGAATCATAAGCTGAGTGATGAACCGTTTTCCTTGATGATTGAGGATTACCAGGCAAAAGCCAATCAAGATACGATTCAAGTAAGCATTACACTGGCAATACAGGGCTTAAACGATGATAAAAAAGAAGCGGCAGCACCGATCGCTAAAGAAGTACCGATGCCAAGCAAGGTACAGAAGGAAATGAAGCAGGCAGAGCCTGTAACAGCACCGCAAGATTCAGTATTGGCACAGGAAGTGATGCAATCGGAGAGCGAGGCCGTACAGAGCGAAGATACGCAACAAGAAAGTACAGATACCGTCGTTGATGATTTCAATGATTTATTTGCGGACAGTGAAAGCACCTATACGAGCTATCGCATCATTGTCGCAAAGCCAAACGATACGTATGCGTCAATAGCCGATCGCTGTGAGGTAGATGAACAACAGTTGAGGGATACGAATAAGAATAAAGAAATCAGTGCCAAAACACCGGTGATTCTGCCGTTTCAATAAAAAGCAGTTGAAAATAAGCATATTATTTGATACAATACTACTTGTAAATGCGAGGAAAAGAAGGAGTATTAGCGGCTGAGCTGCAAAGAGAGCTTCCGTTTGGTGAAAGGAAGTCAGAAGGTCGTTAAGAAGTAGTCTTGGAGCAGATTCATTGAACCGAAGTAGGTGAATCCGTCATGATACGTTACATCAAAGAGGCAGTCATACGATTGTGAATATAGGTGGTACCACGTGTAACAGCGTCCTTGCGAGGGCGCTTTTTTTGATTATACGGCTTCTGCAGAGGTGATGAAATACGGAGATTTCAACAAAAAGATTGCGGCTTCGATCAATTGAGCGCTGTGATGCGGTTGACTTATTTATGCTGATAGAAGCAAGTGAGACAACAGGACAGGGAATCGGATCAATGAACTATACAGCCGATGATATCTTGAACTTGATTGACGCTGAGCTGAAGTCAGGGCAGATGCACTCCGCAGTCATTGAGCGATTGAGCGATGATGCGTTGATCGGAATCATCAGTGTCAATGCACATACGCATGATTGTGTTGACATTGCATATTTTATGAAGGCAGAACTTCGCAGGCAGGGATATATGCGGGAAGCACTGCAGGCGTATTGCGCTTATGTGTTCTCACGGTGTGCTGTTTCGCGTATTATTGCGCAATATCGTACTGATAACGAGGCAAGCGCTGCGCTTTTGCGCTCCTGCTGCTTTCGCAAAACCGATATTACGCAAATGCTGATGAACGATTACAAATATCATGAGGCAATCACATGCTGTCTTACAAAGGATGAATTTAAAATAGGAGGAATTATATGAAAAAGGAATTGGCACCTAAATATGACCATAAAAAGGTTGAGCATTACTATGAGGAATGGTGCAGTAAAGGGTATTTTACCGCAGGTGATAAAACCAAGGACCCGTATTGTATCGTAATCCCGCCGCCGAATGTTACCGGTAAGCTGCACTTGGGCCATGCGTGGGATACGACGATGCAGGATATGGTAGCGCGCTACAAGCGTATGCAGGGCTATGATATGCTGTGGCTTCCGGGTATGGATCATGCCGGTATTGCGACTCAGGCAAAGGTTGACGCACGCTTGAAGGAAGAAGGCGTTTCTCGTTATGATATCGGCCGCGAGGCGTTTTTAAAGCGGGCATGGGAGTGGAAGGATGAATATGCCGGACATATCCATGAACAATGGGCAAAGCTAGGCTTGTCCTTAGACTACAGCCGTGAGCGCTTTACACTTGATGAAGGTCTCAGTGAAGCAGTCCGCAAGGTTTTCGTCGATCTGTATCAAGAGGGCTTGATTTATCAGGGCGAGCGCATTATCAACTGGGATCCCCAGGCAAAGACGGCTTTATCGAATATCGAGGTCATACATAAGGAAATCGAGGGCTGCATGTATTACTTCAAATATGAGGTGCAGGAAACCGGCAAGCAGCTTGTAATAGCGACGACAAGACCGGAAACGATGTTTGCCGACCAAGCGATTTTTGTTCATCCCGAGGATGAGCGCTATACGGATATTATCGGCTTACATGCGATCAATCCTGCGAACGGAGAAGCACTTGTCATTATGGCTGATGACTATATCGATCGTGATTTCGGTACCGCAGTTATGAAATGTACACCGGCACACGATCCCAATGACTTTGCGTTAGCGAAAAAATACGGCTTAAGTATGCCCGTGTGTATGAATCCCGACGGAACGATGAACGCAATGGCAAAGCAGTATGAAGGCATGGATCGCTTCGCTTGCCGCAAGGCGCTTGTCGAACAGTTTGAAAAGGACGGTGTAGTAGACCATATCGAAAAAATCGTCCATCAGGTAGGACACAGCGAGCGTACCGGTGTTATCGTCGAGCCGTACCTGTCTAAGCAGTGGTTCGTGAAAATGGAGCCGTTGGCCCGGGAGGTTTTAAAGAATCAAGAAATCGAAGCGGAAAAAATCAATTTCTATCCGCAGCGCTTTGAGAAAACATTCCGTCAATGGTTGGAGAATATAGAAGATTGGTGCATCTCCCGTCAGCTTTGGTGGGGACATCGCATTCCTGCATGGTATCATAAGGAAACAAAGGAAATCTATGTCGGTATGGAACAGCCGGCCGATATTGAAAACTGGGAACAGGACGAGGATGTATTAGATACTTGGTTCTCCTCTGCCTTATGGCCGTTCTCTACGCTTGGCTGGCCGCATAATACCGATGATCTGGATCGTTATTTTCCGAATGATTTATTGATAACCGGCTATGATATCATCTTCTTCTGGGTTGCACGTATGGCCTTCCAAACACGTTACTGCATGAAGTCTCGTCCGTTCAAGGATGTCTTAATTCACGGCTTGATCAGAGATGAAAAGGGTCGTAAAATGAGTAAATCACTCGGCAACGGTGTTGATCCGATGGATGTGATCGATCAATACGGCTTGGATTCCCTGCGCTTTTTCCTAACGACGAATTCTACGCCGGGTCAGGATTTACGCTTTTCCAATGATAAAATGGAATCCAGCTGGAATTTCATCAATAAGATATGGAATGCTTCACGCTTCGTCCTGATGAATTTAGATGATGCGATGGAATTGAGTGATATTGACTTTACGCATGCTTCAATGATTGATAAATGGATCATCAATCGTTTTAATCAAGTATTGGAAAGTGTCAGCGCCAATATGGATAAATATGAATTTGCGCTTGTCGGCAATGAATTATACAGCTTCGTATGGGATGATTTCTGTTCATGGTATATCGAGCTGTCCAAGGCAGGCTTATCCAGTGAGGACAAGCAGGTTGCGAATGCGACTAAATCAACATTGGCAGCGATATTAAACGGTATCGTTCGTCTGCTTCATCCGTTTATGCCGTTTGTATGCGAGGAGTTATATTTATCACTGCCGCATGAAGAAGAAAGCATCAACTTAGCCAAGTGGCCGACCAAAATTGATGTTACGATCGATGAAAGCGAGGCAGAGGGTGTTTCACAGCTGATTACGATGATTGAGGCAGTACGTGAAATTAAAACGACTTATCAATTAAAACCGAGCACCGAGCTGCAGGTCATTATTTGTGATGCTGCGGATCGTATGTTGTCATGCGATGCCAAAATCAATGCGATCTTACAGCGTATGTGTCATGCGACATGGATCGATGAGCTGCCGAATGAGGAAATGGTCGTAAGAGCGATTCGCGGTGGCTCCTTAAAGGTTGCCTTGGCAAGTGTTATCGATGTGGAAGCGGAAATCGCAAAGCTCAGTAAGGAAGTTACACGACTGCAGCAGGAAATCAAGCGCAGTGAAGGGATGCTGAATAATCCGGGCTTTGTCCAAAAGGCACCGCAGGCAAAGGTAGACAGTGAAAAGGCAAAGCTTGAGGAATATCGCAAGCAGTTTGACATTGCTTCAAAGCAGCTGAGTGCCTATGAGGCAAAGCGCTCTTAATCAAAAATCAATTATTTTGATTCATCCTATATCCGGTTGTAATAACAAAGAGTAATGATGTGAAGGTCAGAAGTTTACCTTCAACAAGTGTTGAAGTACTTAATAGAATCCTGTAACCGGAATCATAATTTTGTATTGAAACAAAAGCTATTATTTTCATGAAAATTTATGAAAAAAGCTATTGACGAACATAAAAAAAGGGTGTAACCTAAAGGAAAATGAAAAGTTAGGAGTGATATCTATGAAAATAACGATTGAGGAAGCAAAGGTAAAAAAAGCGAAGCCGCAGCCGGGAACACCGTTAGGCTTCGGTAAATACTTTACCGATCATATGTTTTTAATGGATTGGACAAAGGAAAACGGGTTTGAGAATGCACGTATCGTACCGTATGGACCGATTTCAATGGATCCGGCGAGCATGGTGCTTCATTATGCACAAGAAACCTTTGAAGGGATGAAGGCATATCGTGCCAAAGACGGACGTATTTTATTGTTCCGTCCGGAGATGAATGCGAAGCGATTTATTAATTCGAATCGTCGTTTATGTATGGCAGAGGTGCCTGTGGAAGATTTTGTGGAGGCAGTAAGAGCTGTCGTCGAATATGAACAAGATTGGGTACCGAGTGAGGAAGGAACCTCATTATATATTCGTCCGTTTATGTTTGCCTCTGAGGCAGCGGTCGGGGTTCATCCTGCCGCTAGCTATACCTTTGCGATCATTCTTTCACCGGTCGGCGCATATTATCCGCAAGGTGTGAATCCGGTCAAAATTTACGTTGAGGATGAATTTGTCAGAGCGACCAAGGGCGGTACCGGCTTTACCAAATGCGGCGGTAATTATGCTTCAAGCATTGCGGCACAGATGAAGGCGGAAAAGCTCGGTTATACGCAGGTTTTATGGCTGGACGGTGTAGAGCGCAAATATGTGGAAGAAGTCGGTACGATGAATGTTATGTTTAAGATCAATAATGAAATCATTACCGCACCGTGTGACGGCACGGTTCTTCCGGGTGTTACTCGTGATTCGATCATTACCCTGTTGAAGGAATGGGGCTATACGGTACGTGAGGAGCATTTGGCAATCGATGATCTGATGAAAGCGGCGCAAAACGGCACGTTAGAGGAAGCATTCGGTACCGGAACGGCTGCGGTCATTTCACCGATCGGCGAATTGAATTATAAGGGCAATATCGCTGTTATCAATGATTTTAAGACCGGTGCTTTGACACAGAAGCTTTATGATACGTTAACCGGTATCCAATGGGGCGATATCGAGGATACACACGGTTGGGTACATGATATCGCGAAAATGAAATAATGAATAGGAGCTGCAGCTCAACAGGATTCGATGAAGAAGAATCACCTGTCAGGCGCAGCTTTTTTTGTTGATTGGGCAAGCATTTAATCTCTATTACGGATTGGATAAGGATACAGCTTTTCGTTTAAAGGACGGTATTCATTCGGTCTTTCGCTTTATGCTCTGCTTTTTCACCATGATAATCAGAAATACTTGTGATGAGCCGCATATCGGTGGTATACTATTTGCGCAAACAATCATAGGAGGGAAGCAAAATGACGAAGATAGATATTATTTCCGGCTTTTTAGGCGCAGGGAAAACGACCTTGATCCGCAAGCTGATTCAAGAGGCTTATCAAAATGAAAAGCTGGTATTGATTGAAAATGAATTCGGTGAGATTGGAATTGACGGCGGTTTTTTAAAGGATGCGGGAATTGCGGTCAAAGAGATGAACAGCGGTTGTATTTGTTGTTCCTTGGTCGGCGATTTTGCGCAGAGTCTGACGATGGTCATGGATGAATATGCACCGGATCGCATTATCATTGAACCAAGCGGTGTCGGCAAGTTGTCTGATGTGATTCAAGCCGTCACAAAGCTGAATGATGAAAGAATGTCGTTGAATTCTTATACTACGGTAGCCGATGCGAAAAAGGTAAAAACCTACAGTAAGAATTTCGGTGAATTCTTTAATAATCAAATTGCTTATGCGAAAACGATTGTGTTAAGCAGAACACAGTTGCTTTCTCAAGAAAAGCTGAATGAGGTCGTATCGCTGTTACAGAAGCAAAATCCTAAGGCAAGCTTGATTGTAACGCCTTGGGAGGAGTTAGACGGTGAGAAAATACTGAATACTATGGAGCACGGTGATGATATGGCAAGTGAGCTTTTAGCAGAAATGAATCATCATCACGATGAGCATTGTTGCTGCGAACATGATCATCATGAAGGACATTGTTCCCATGAGCATCATCACGATCACGATCACGAGCACTGTTCCCATGAGCATCATCATGAGCATGAGGATTGCGGTTGTCATCACCACCATCACCATGCCGATGAGGTATTCACAAGCTGGGGCAGAGAGACCGCCAAGCTTTATTCAAAGAACGAAATCCAAGCGATACTGACCGCTCTTTGTGAGGAAGCTATCTATGGCAAGGTGCTTCGCGCCAAGGGGATGCTGAGGGGTGAGCACACATGGTATTATTTTGATATGGTACCGCAGGAATATGAGCTTCGGGAAGGGACTCAGGAAACGATCGGAAAGCTCTGCGTCATCGGCTCGGATTTGAATGAAGAAGCATTGGAAAAGCTGTTTGGATTGGTGAGTGAAAGGTAATGAATGTACCTGTATATCTGTTTACCGGTTTTTTAGACAGCGGTAAAAGTACCTTTATTCAAGATACGCTTCGCGATCCGCAGTTTCATAACCGAGAAAAAACCTTACTGCTGCTTTGTGAGGAGGGAGAAGTCGAGTTTGATCCGGTCGTTATGGCCGATTATCAAGTAGATATCGTATCAATCGAAAATGAAAGCGATTTAACCTATGAATATTTATGTGAGCTGCATAAGCGCTATCAACCGCAGCGAGTCATGATTGAATTCAACGGCATGTGGAGTGTTACCGCTTTTTTAGATGTGGAATATCCGTTGGAATGGCTGTTGGTTCAAATCATGACAACGATTGATGCATCCAGCTTTGCCTTATATATGAATAATATGCGTTCGCTGATTTATGAACAGGCGGTACACAGTGAGCTTATTATCTTTAATCGCTGTGATGATTCCACGAAGAAAAGCTTTCTGCGCGGTAATATCAAGGCAATCAATAAGGGGGCACAAATCATTTATGAATCCGTTGACGGTAACATCAATCAGTTGGCTGATGATATTCTTCCGTTTGATAAAGAAGCCGATATGATAACGATACAGGCGGATGATTACGGATTGTGGTATATGGATATTATGGAAAAGCCGCAGAGCTATGAGGGCAAAAGCGTTATCTTTGAAGCACAGGTAGTCGAGGTCGATCATGAGCACCGGGATATATTTTTAATCGGTCGTGAGGCAATGGTATGCTGCGCTGAGGATATTCAAATGATTGGCTTTATCGTACATTATGCGAAAAGCATGGAACTGAAAAGCGGACAATGGCTTTCATTACGGGCCAAGGTCCATTGTGAATATGATAAGCAATATGACGGCATCGTTCCGGTACTTTATTGTGAATCGCTTACTGACGCTCAACGTATCGAGGACTATGTTACATTCAGTTAATTATATAAAAACAGAGCTTTTGTATCGGCTCTGTTTTTTCATGCAAGCTATTTCAGATTTCCTTCCAATGCTTCCATCATTTGAATAATCGCTTGCTTACTTTGCTTGGAAAGCTTGCGAAAGGATAGAATGAGATATTGTTCATCTGCTGTTTGAATATAATTCGTATTCACATGCGAGGATGTGAAAAATACAGACGGTTCAATATCGAGTGCGTGGCAGATTTTGTCAAGCACATCTAAGGGAGGGAGAGATTTACCGGTGATATATTTTGATATGGCCTTTTGACTCAGTCCCACCTTTTTCCCAAGTCTTTCCTGTGTCATATTCTTTAATTCGAGATGGTTTTGAATGATGAATCCTACGTCATTCATTAAGTTTCCTCCTTTTTGGAATAATTATAGAATAAACAGTAGTAGGGGATTGATTTAAACTACTACTAATGGTAAAATTACATTGATACTACCAAAGGTAGTATGTGTAGTTTCATGTATTTGATGAAGGAGATGGTATATGAGGATGAAGCAGCTTTGCGAGAAAGGGATATGATAGGAGGTAAATCATGATAAAAAGTAAAGCGAAAAAGTTTGGGTTAACGGTATTATCATCAGCAATGCTGGCGGGCATTGTGAATCCGTTTCCTGTAATTGCGGCAGAGCCGTTAAAGGGAAAAAATGATATAGCAGCGCAGGCCTTTGATACGACAAAGCCGGTGTTTGAAAGACTGGAATTGCCGCAAAACGGTCAAACGGTAAAGGTAGGGGACAAGATACCGGTATATGTATATGCCTATGATGCGGACAGCGGTATCAAAACACTGGAAACAAGAATTACATTTACTGATAAGGAATTAGATCTATATGAAGTTGAATACGTATTTTGTGAGTATAATGAACAAAATAAGCGTTATGAAGGTGAAATCGAAATCATTGACGGCGGCTATACGAAATTGGAAATCGGTAAAGTTGTCATCACGGATAACAGCGGGAATATCCTTGAGGATTATCTTGAAGATTTTGATAATGTTCATGCGATGATCGAAGGCGGAACTTATGTCGAAAACGAGAAGGGAATCATCGCTGAGGCTTCCGATATTCAAATCGCAAAGATGAATCAGATCGTTTCTGATAAAGAGGAGCTGACAGTCAGTGTTACGCTTCCGGAAAATGCGAATGAGGATATTGATTCATTGAATGCTGAATTTTATAATGACAGCCGCGGATATACAGGTACGACTCTGAATAAGAGTGCGACTGATTCAAGATTGTTTACGGGAACGATAACCTTTAATTATAACGGTAAGTATCGTCTGGATGTGTTAGATGCACATAGCAGTACCGGAATCAATATGGGCAGAATTACCTACAACAATATGGACGATGTATGGGTAGAGGTTGAAAAGGAAGACTCTATCGATCCGGTATTTAAATCCATTGAGATGACTCACAGAGGCGAATTTGTAAAACCGGGGGATAGAATTGATATACGTGTAAAAGCTTCTGATAATGATAAGCTGGAGAAATCAGGCTATGTCGGAATGCGCGCGGTAATGGATAATATTGAAAATCGCTATCATAGTGTAGAGGTTACCTATAATGAAAAAGAAGATGTTTTTGAGGGCGTTTTTGAAATCACCAAGGATACATATCCTTGTGAATGGTATGTGGATGATGTCAGAATAGATGATGTATCCGGCAACGGTATCGATAATTTAAAATTGAATCTTGAAGAAGATTATTATGTACTGGTTAAGAACGGAAATACGTTTGTGAATCCGTCGTATAAGGTTAATTTACAATTTTATTCTTTAAACAGTAAAGGAGAAATGGTTAAATCCAAGGAGTTCAAGGGTATAGAGGCAGATCGCAGAAGTAAATGGGGCGATGTGATTAAAAGTGTACCGAGCGTCAGCACTACATATAAAGGATTGAAATTTAAGGAATGGACCGATGATTACGGCGGAACCTTTACGCTTGATAAAGAAATACTGGATGATGATTTCGCTATGTATTTTGCGAGCTATGATAAAAAAATCGTAAGAGGAAGCTATCATTATCCGAATAAAAACTTAAAATCCGACTACGGCCGCAAAGGTTACCCGGTAGAACTGATTGTTGATCCTGATGAAACTTATGAAAATGTATTTAAGCAATTAGCGAAAAAGGAAAAACCGAGCAATATGTATTCCGAGGCAGTATTTACCGGTTGGGATATGGATACTTCTTACAGGGGTGAGCTTCGTCGCACTGTAAATGAGCTTGACTTTTATGCG
The DNA here is from genome assembly GCA_947649125.1 of uncultured Erysipelotrichaceae bacterium. GTDB lineage: Bacteria > Bacillota_I > Bacilli_A > Erysipelotrichales > Erysipelotrichaceae > C-19. Next base: position 30,441 of record CANSQL010000024.1, read on the forward strand.
AAATTCAAAGATAAAGCTGTAGTAAGTATCTATAAAGATTACTATGATGAAAACGGAAAGGATGCGCTCCTTGATATTCAAAATAAGCTTGAATATGCAGTCGTAGATAAAAATACAACTTATCAGACATTAATGGATCGCTATGAAAAACGAAGCGTTAAGCATTATAAAGGACTGCGTTTTAAAGAATGGGACATTAGATGTCCGTACGGACAGGAATTGGAACCTATCAAGGATACAAGCTTTGATTATTCCTCCATTTATTTCTTAGCCAAATATGAAAATTGTATGGTTAACTTTATTGTACAGGATAAAGCAGATGAGTTTGGCTCTACGGACAGTTTAGCATATAAAGCTGTAAAACCGATTGTCGTTGAAAAGGGAGCGATGGTTACATTCCCTAACGGAATCGGAGCGTACAAGGATGTTAATTGGAAATATTCCGTTATCGGTGATTTCCTTATGGGCGGACGCGGAGTAGCGAACTACAAGAGCGGTGAAAAAGTCAAGGTCACCTCAAATATTCGCTATATCGGATATACAGATTCAAGTACGGAACCAAATCAGCCGATCATTAATCCGGAAGTTAATAATAAATTATCTCAAGCAGTCATTGATGAAATTGCCGATCGTATTGAAACAGCAAAGTCCGGTGAGGTTATTGAAGTAACGATGAATAATGCTACAGTTGTTCCTAAGCATATTTTAGAGGTATTAAAAGGTAAGGATGTAACTGTTAAGCTGAATATGAAGGGCTATACATGGGCTATTAACGGAAAGGATATTTTCGCTGAGAAGTTAAAAGATATCAATCTTAAGGTTACTTTCAATACCAACAATATTCCGAACAATGTAGTGAGTCAATTAGCACAGGGGAATCCGGTAAAACAGCTTTCTTTGGCTCATAACGGTGATTTTGGCTTTAAAGCGAATTTGACCTTTGATATCGGAGATGAATTTAAGGGAAAATACGGCAATTTATATTATTATGACAGTGATCGCAAAATGGTATTTATGAATGCAGGTCAGATCAAAGAGGATGGAAAGGTTACCGTTTCATTCAGTCATGCTTCAGAATATGCGATTGTGATCAGCGATACGGCAACACCGAATACAGGAGATGAAACAAATGCTTCCTTGTATCTCATGCTGATGCTTATGACATTGGGCATGGGCGGTTACTTCTTATGGAAAAAGCAGAGGGAAACAGTATAACAGATTAACCATTGTTTCACACCACTACCAAGAATAAAATAAGAAGGTATGATATATGTCATATCTTCTTTTTTCAATATACGAATAAACGGGATGTTGAAATTGAACAGGAAAAGGAAAGTGTTGACACGCATGGATATTCACAAAAGCATAGGAATAGAATAGAAAGGAGTCTGAAATCAGTGAATGGTTTGTAATAACGGACAGTCTTTTCTTTTGATATCAGCTTTTTTCAAAAATTAATTGTACCTACTAGGAAAACGCTTTCAAAAAGTGTATAATATATCTATGTGAATACATATGAGGAGGAAAAGCAATGGATAAAAAATATGTATATTTGTTTTCTGAAGGAAATGAAAATATGCGTGAATTGCTTGGCGGTAAAGGCGCTAACTTAGCTGAAATGATGAATTTAGGTATGCCTGTACCGTACGGCTTTACCATTACAACGGAAGCTTGTAATCGTTATTATGATGATAATGAAACGATTAACGATGCAATCAAGGCGGAGATTTTCGATTACTTAGGTAAATTGGAGGAATTGGCCGATAAACGCTTCGGTGATGCAAAAAATCCGTTACTTGTATCTGTGCGTTCCGGTGCACGTGCTTCGATGCCCGGTATGATGGACACGATTTTGAATCTCGGTATGAATGATGATGTCGTAAAGGGAGTTGCCGAATTATCCGGCAGTGAGCGCTTTGCGTATGATTCCTATCGTCGTTTTATTCAGATGTTTGCCGATGTGGTTATGGGCTTAAATAAAGCGCGCTTTGAGGAGATCATCGATGAGATGAAGGAGCGGAAGGGCGTTAAGCAGGATACGGAATTAGACGGCGAAGATATGAAGGAAATGGTAAAACGCTTCAAGGCGTTTTATCAGGATGAGCTTCATGAGGAATTCCCGAGCGATCCAAGAGAGCAGCTGTATCGTTCCGTAGAGGCTGTGTTCCGTTCTTGGAATAATCCGCGTGCTATTTTCTATCGTAAAATGAACGATATTCCGGGAAGCTGGGGTACGGCAGTCAACGTACAGATGATGGTATTCGGCAATATGGGCAATGACTGCGGAACCGGAGTTGCCTTCACCCGTAATCCGAGCACCGGTGAAAACAAGCTGTACGGTGAGTTTTTGATGAATGCACAGGGTGAGGATGTCGTTGCCGGTATTCGTACTCCGCAGACGATCGATCAGCTGAAGGATGTAATGCCTGAGGCATATGATACTTTTACTAAAATTTGTGAGAAATTAGAAACACACTATAAGAATATGCAGGATATGGAGTTTACGATTGAACGCGGTAAGCTTTTTATGCTGCAGACAAGAAACGGAAAGCGTACTGCAGCGGCAGCCTTGAAAATTGCCTGTGATATGTTTGATGAAGGCATGATTACCAAAGAGGAAGCCTTGATGATGGTGGAGCCGAAGCAGCTGGACAGCTTATTGCATCCGCGCTTTGATGAAGGCAAGCTGAAGGCTGCTAAGCCGATTGCTTCTGCGTTACCGGCATCTCCGGGTGCGGCATGCGGACAAATTGTTTTTACGGCTGAGGAAGCGATTGAAGAAAGTGAAAAGGGCAATAAGGTCGTGCTTGTGCGCTTGGAAACCTCACCTGAAGATATCGAAGGAATGCATGTATCCGAGGGTATTTTAACAGTACGAGGCGGTATGACATCTCATGCGGCAGTTGTTGCCCGCGGTATGGGTACCTGCTGTGTATCAGGCTGCGGTGAAATCAAAATCAACGAAGCGAATCGATCTTTTGAAGTTAACGGTGCTACGTACCATGCCGGTGATTATATTTCCTTAGACGGTTCTACCGGCAACATTTACGGTGAAGCGATTCCGACAGTTCCGGCAGCGATTTCCGGTGATTTCGAACGCTTTATGAATTGGGCCGATGAAGTGCGTGTTTTACAGGTAAGAACGAATGCCGATACACCGAAGGATGCGGCACAGGCTGTTAAATTCGGTGCACAGGGAATCGGTTTGGTTCGTACCGAGCATATGTTCTTTGAGGGCGATCGTATCAAGGCGGTAAGAGAAATGATCGTTTCAAAAAATGAGGAACAACGCCGTAAGGCATTGAGTAAATTACTGCCGATGCAAAGAGGCGATTTTGAGGGCATTTATGAGGCTATGGAAGGTCGCCCGGTTACGATTCGTTATTTGGATCCGCCTTTGCATGAATTCCTGCCTTCCAACAAACAGGATATTGAACAGCTTGCGAATGAAATGGGCATCAGCGTTGATGAATTAAACAGTGTTGTCGTGTCTTTACATGAGTTTAACCCGATGATGGGACACCGCGGCTGTCGTTTGGCAGTTTCTTATCCCGAAATTGCGGAAATGCAGACAACGGCAGTAATCGAAGCGGCAATCAATGTGAATCGCAAGCATCCGGATTGGAAGGTCGTTCCGGAAATTATGATTCCGCTTGTCGGTGATCTGAATGAATTGAAGTATGTAAAAAATGTAGTTGTAAAAACTGCAGAGGAAGTGTTAAAGCGTGAAAATGCTGCTATGGAATATCATGTAGGTACTATGATCGAGATTCCTCGTGCCGCATTACTGGCTGATGAAATCGCCCAAGAGGCTGAGTTCTTCTCCTTCGGTACGAACGATTTGACCCAGATGACCTTTGGTTTCTCTCGTGATGATGCAGGTGCATTCTTAAATGATTATTACGGAAAGAAAATCTTTGAACAAGACCCGTTCTCACGTGTCGATCAAAAGGGTGTCGGCAAGCTGATCAAACTGGCGGTTGAAGGCGGCAAGGCAACTCGTCCTAATATCAAGCTGGGAATCTGCGGTGAACATGGCGGTGATCCGAGCACGATTGATTTCTGTCATCGTATGGGCTTGACGTATGTATCCTGCAGTCCGTTCCGTGTACCGATTGCGCGACTTGCGGCAGCTCAGGCAGCTATACGCAGTAGGGAGGGGAAGTAAATCTATATTTCGATTTCACGATAGATTACGCTCAAGCACTGACTTTTCGTAGGGCGAATGGGGATTATTTGCGAGAGGGGCAGTGGAAAGTCCTTACTGTTGAAGTGTATATAATTTAATGAAAATCCCGTCTTTTATAAGGCGGGATTTTCTGGTATAATTATTAAAAGAAATAGTTTAGGACAAGATGTAAGATGAAAAGACATTTTAGTAAGATATACTGGAGGATAAGTTATGGATTATTTAATGTTAATATTAACAGCTATTGGTACGACTGCTACAGTAGTATCGGCAGTTATTACCATAAAAGCAAAAAATGAGACGAAAGATATATTAAAACAAATTAAGGAAGAAAAAAGTAGGAATATTAGAAATAGCGGAGATGTTCGTGTTACAAATAGTGGTAATAACTCTGGAGTATTGAGTGCTATTAATTCAGGAGATATACATAAATGACAAAAAGCGAGTATAAAGTAGACAATAGTGGAGATAATCAAGGAGTTATCGTAGGGCAGAATACAGGAACTATTAACCTTTCAATACAAAATGTCATAAAAATTCCCTCATTGATATCCACAGTAGTTCAGGCTTTAGGAATTGCGTGTGCCACAGAAGATATATCGCCAAAGATTGGAACTCCAAAGGAATATAAGCCAGATGAAAAAATAGAATATAATTGTGTAATAAGATATAAATATGTAATCAAAGAGTTCGCAACATATTATTCTACTTGTGAAAGTTATTTAAATGCATATGATGATTCAAATATTAGGGGTAAAGCAAGAATATTAAAATGTGTTCATTTATGGTATTTGGATGCAAAGGGAGAAATTTTATCAGAGAACAAAGATACAGATAAAAGTGATATTGAAGTTATAAGGCAAAATTCAGATAGGATAATAGATATGGTGAAAGATAGAATTTTTGAAACTGTTATAAACTCAAAGGAAATTGATTCTGTATATATAGAAAATCTGCACTTAGGAATAGCTTGTTTTACTTGTTTTTGTTTTATGGAGTGTAAAATATTGGAGAAACCGTTATGATAATAAATATTGATAGAAAATCTAATTTTTCATTGTATTATTTGGGAAGCGTTTTACTTGCTATTTTAGAACAAGTGACTGTTATATCAATTGAAGATTTATTATCGGAAATGCAGAATCAATTAAAGGAAAAAGTTCATGTTGATTTTATTTATTATGCATTAGATTGGTTGTTTTTATTGTCTGTTGTAAGAATAGAAGGAGGACATGTGTATTATGAAAATAAAAAAATTAATAGTACGCAAAACTAAACCTTCTGAGGTAGTAATTAGAGAGATTACTTTCAATGAAAAAGGGCTTAGCTTGATAGTAGATAATACTCCAGAAGATATTATCCAAAGTGGTAATAGTGTAGGAAAGTCTACAGCAATTAAAATAATTGACTTGTGCTTAGGGGCAAGATCAGTACGTGAACTTTACTATGATTTTGACACAAGAAGTGAAAATATAGAAGTAAAGGATTTTTTGAGTGAAAATAAAGTACAGGCAGAATTAATTTTATTAGATAAAAATAAAAATATTTATTCAATTAGAAGAGATCTGTTTCCACATGGGAAAAAGTATATTTTTGATGATGAATATAATAAAGATGAATTTGGAACTGAACTTAAAAAAATTATTTTTGGTTTGAGTGAACCAAGACCAACTTTTAGGCAATTAATACCTAAATTTGTAAGGCTGGAAAATACTGCTGAAGATAGTATGATTAAGTTCTTACCAATGATGACAAGTAATGATGCCTATGATGCGATATATTGTTTTTTGTATCAAATATATAGTGATAAATTGGTAAATCAAAAAAGTGAGATTTTGGAGAAACTTTTGGAGTGCCAAAAGACAGTTCAGGCATTAGAAAAAAGTAAAAGTATAACATCATTGAATTTATTAAAACAATCTCTTGAAATCATAAATTCTGATTTGAAAGATTTATATGATAAAAGACAGAAATTGTCTTATATGGATATATATCGCGATGAATTGGATACAAAGAGAAAACTTACATTGCGTATCAATGATTTACAAGAAAAAATGGAATTATTAGAATTTGAAATTGATAATATTGAAAAAAGTATTTTGAAACTATCTGAAGAAAAAAGGGATATTGATTTTGATACTTTAAGTGCTATTTATAATGAAGCAAAGAGTTATATTCCAGAGTTACACAAAAGCTTTGAAGATATGGTAAAATTTCATAACGTAATGATTCAGAATCGAATTGATTTTATACAGCAGCAATTGGAATCAAAACATGATTTGCTTGAGCGGTATTCGCAGCAGTTAGGAAAATTGCTTGAAGAAAAAGAAAAAGTTACTATAGATGTGTTGGATGAAGGACTTTTGGATGAACTAAATATGTTAAATAAGAAAATAGAGGGATTATCTTTAAAAAAAGGAGAAATTCAACAATCTATTTATTTAATTGAAGAACAGGAGCAGATTCGTCAAAATCTTAATAAAGAACTTTTAGCTGTTGAAAAACAGATGGAGGATGAAGGGATAGAGGAAAAAGTAAAAAGATTTAATCAAATTTTTTCGGATTATTGTGATAAATTATACGGAGAAAAATATTTACTGGCTTATAATGACAATTGGAAAGAAGAAAAAAAGTTCCCTGTTAGTATAGCTTCTCTTGGGGGAAAGATAGGAACAGGAAAGAAAAAAGCTGTTATTGTAGCATATGATTTGGCATATATGCAATACAGCATAGAGGTAGGGATGAAAGTTCCACAGTTTGTAATCCATGATAAGATGGAGAATACACACATTAATCAAATTAAAACTATATTTGAAATTTGCAATAGGATTGAAGGGCAGTATATAATCCCTATATTGAGGGAACGGATTGATAAAGTAGATCAACAATATATAGAGAGTTCAAAAGTTTTAGAATTAAGTTCTTCCGATAAGTTTTTTAGAATTTAGATTATGAAAAACCTATTGATTTTCAAAACGAGAATCAGTCGGTTTTTTTATTGTGTGAGAAAACCCCCAGATAGTCTGGGGGTTCAAAAGAGCTTTAGCGATGAGTCTAT